>JAUIMA010000111.1 GCA_030432675.1 Candidatus Hydrogenedentota bacterium
ATTCTGGCCGGTGCTGTGGAAGTACATACTCGGGGAGAACCAAGGGACAGACTACGTAATTCTACCCTTTCCCCCGCACGCTCCCTGGGACGACCCGGATTTTTGGGACATAGCACACGGTCCGACAGCCCGTCCAACTGGTCGAGGAAGTTGAAACAACGAGAGACCGTCACCCTTATCCCTCTTCTTCTATATGGATTACAGCCATCAGTCCAAGCACCCCAGATATTCGTACCCCACATGGTATTGCTCCTGCAATTTTAACCAGGCCTTTGCCGCTCGCCGCAATGTCACTCAACCCTGCCCATGATTGAATTACTTCTATAGTATCCCTATGGCTTGTTACGGATGTCAAAAAGAGCCAGGGCACCTCGACGACTCAAAAAGCGGTCTCCGATGGGGTGCCTTTGGCACCCATGCCGGCGGGCCGTCGGCGCTCCATAGGCGCGCACACGGGACGGTATCGCGCCCAAAAACCCTGCGTAGTCGCGTTCGCGTCGCACCATCCCGCACGCGTTGCATCACCCCCGCCACGTTGACGCGCGTTCTGCTCCCACAAGGACTGCCTTCGCGCTGAAAGCTACGTGGGGTAGCGGGTGGCCGGGGATCTGGCGGCGCATTCAGCGGTGGAACCATGCGCGTAGCTGCGCGAGGCTGTCCCGGCAGTACGGGGAGACGCGGGGCTGGCGAAGCTCTCTACCGCGTGCAAAAGGACCTAAAGGACCTAAAGGACCTAAAGGACGAAAGGACGAAAGGACGAAAGGACGAAAGGACATCCCGGGTCAGGGACGGTCTCGTGCTCCGGGGTCTTTCTATCGCCGCTCTCTTGTGTCTCCACGGCGCGGGCATGTCTACGACCGCCGGGACAGGAACGCGTGTTAGCGTGACGCGTGCAATAGCGGAGCGGCTGGGTTGGCGCGACGGGGTCTTGAATATAGTCCGGTGTTCTGGCGCGATACCGTCCCATAAGTGGGCCCCATGGAGCACCGTCGTCCGATGGCATGGGTGCCCCAAAGACGAAAGCAGCCTGGCCGGGGCCAGGCTGCTTGTTTATGGTTTCGGAATTGTGATTGTGGTTCGGTAGGGTTATCGGTTAGGCCGTGAACTTCTTGCGGAGTACGCCGCCCAAGACACCCATTCCGAGGAGTGCGAAGGTGGAGGGCTCGGGAACCGGAGCGAGGGGCGTGTTGTCCTGAACGTTGATGACGTCATTACCACATTCCATCGTCCAGTGGAGGCCGAGACCACCATTGTTTTCATTGGTGAGTGCGTCTTCGAAGAAATCTGCCACGTCGAAGGAGATTTCCAGGAAGTTGTGGGTGCCCATGGAGCCCCAGGCTACCTGGGTGTTCCAGATGTTCGTGCGGTCGCTCGGCTGGGGTACCACGTTTTCATTTACACGGTAAGGGTTGGACGTGCCGAACTGGGGATAGATAACATCTTCCGTTGCCCAGCTGCTGGGTCCGTCATTCAACCAGAGGTGACCGAAACGCGCTGCGTCGGCAGCATTGTTACGCAGGCTCGTGGCAATGGCGACGTCGAAGAACTCGCCTTTGGCACCACCACCCGTGTTGCCGAAGTCAACGAACATGTCACCGGCGTAGAGACTATCCGCAGGGACACCCTCGGCCGGAAAGCCCGTTACCAGGCCAATGTGCAGACGGCCACCCGTCAGGGCGTTTACGTCGGCATCTTCGTAACGGTAAAAAATCTGCTCGATGTCATAGAGCTGACCGCCGACGCCCGGGGTGGGACCTTCTTCGTCCACCTGTGTACGCGTCGAAATGTCATGAATTGAAACCAATCCTTCCTGCCAGTTGTTGTTGTTCACATTACCGCCATAGGAGAACCAGTCCGACCAGTCTCCATCAGTGGTGATCGCGCCCGCGCCGTTTGCCATAACAACCAAGGTACTAAGTGCGAGTACTTTCGTGAGCTTTTTCATTCTATTTTTCCTCCAAGTCTTTCCATTTCAAAGTGAGTAGTTTGAGTCGATTGAACCATCAATCTTCCGCACGCTCTCTAACCGAACTGTATGTGTATACGCACAAGCCGTGCCAATAACGCAAACCGATATATTCCACCAGTAACAATGCTGTCATTTCTGATACACACTCAATTGTGAAACGTTCTTTGTCACTCATGACACACTATAGACAAATCCAAAGGACCAATATTGTCACTGTTGCACTATTTTTGCTTGCTCAACAGAATGGCGAGGGCCCAACCGGACAAAGACTGGGTCTCATAAATCCGTATATCCCGTGTAAGTACTAAGCAATCGTGTAAATAGGTCACACTCGTAGACGAAATCTCGCCCATTGGAGCCTACTGAAGGGCCGTGTTACTCACTTTTGAATAACATAACTCGTAGACGAACGGACTGGGAGGAAGAATTGGCGAGCGGGCAAGAACCCAGGGGCGAAATGTGTCCCTGTCTAAACCCGCAGTGACCACTTCGGTGGGTAAAACGGAAGGGATTGCGATGAGAGTCAGGGTCACTTCTTCGGGTGCGCGCAGCGGGGCGGGGCCTCAACACCACAAGGAGGCGTTTCGTGCGCCGATTCTGGCCCTGCGAGAAGGCGGGCGGAAAGCAGATTATTTGCGTTGGGCCTCGAGGCCATTGGCGACCCAGGCATTGCCCCGGGCCAATCGACTACTCAACACGTCGATTACATTCAGTAGAAACTGGACCGCATGGGGGCTGGCAAGGAGTTGAGCAACCTCTGCCTCACCGAAAGCAAGCATGTGGACATCGGTGGAGGCCCGGGCCGTTGCGGAGCGTGGACGTTGATGGAGGGTGGCCATTTCTCCGAAGGCTTCATAGTCGCGGCACTTGGCGATGAATTTATCGCCGAAATGGATGGACACAACGCCCTCGAGCACGATGTAGAGATAGCGGCCTGGCTCCCCTTCCTGGAAAATGACCGTGCCCTTTTCCAAGTGCTGCTCCTCCCCCATGGCCACGACTTCCGCGATCTGAACACTATCGAGTCCATTAAGAATACGTGCCCGTTGCAATCGTGTCATATCCAGCATTTTGCGTTCTGCCTCAATATTTGAGCGTCTTGCCACGCCTGGTTTGCCCTACACCGCCCCGGTGCCACAAAAAAGGGACGGACAGCTGAAAGTGCCATCCGTCCCGAAAGTGTGCCATAGATTATTCGAGCGTATCCAGAAAGGTTTCTGCCTCTTCCAACTGCGGGAAGTCCAGTCCGGCATTCCGGCTCATCGCCAGTGCATAACGCACCCGCTTGGCGGCCTCCGGTTTCATTCCCTGCTCCGCCAGAAGGCGTCCGAAGTCGTACATGATCGTCGGATTCGCCGGATCGATTTCCGTTGCGCGCCGCAGGTTTTTCTCGGCCTCTTCCAGATTGCCTGTTCTCATTTGCGCCAGACCAACCGTGTGGAGCACCCCGGCATCCCGCGGCCGTTTCTCTGCCGCGATCGCCGCATGCTTCAGGGCCTCTTCATCGTTGCCACCTGCCAGGAGTAGCGTGTAGGCCAGATTATTGTGTGCAGCCCCGCTCTCCGGCGCCACCTCAACGAGGGTACGGTAGTCTTCCACGGCTTTCAGATATTCTCCGTTCTGCTCCATCAGGGCCGCATGCCGGAAAATCGCCTCGGGGTATCTGGGGCCCACTTCCAGGGCTTTTTTCACCGCGCTGGCTTCGCCTTCCCCATCGTCCAGGGCTTTATGGATATTGGCGAGCCCAAGCCACGAGCGCGGCTCGTTGGGCATGGACTCCGCGATACCCTGGGCCAACTCAGAAACGTTTTCGATTGCATCGGCTTCGGAGAGGCACCGGTAGGCCACCTGGGCGAGCGCCAGATGAGCCGATTGACCGGCGAGATTTTCCTGATAATAGGACCAGGCAACATCGTTCAGGCTGCCATTGAGCATGGCCACCACCGCCGCATAGGCGGTCAGCAATGACGGGTCAGCGGCCATCCGCTCAGACCAACCCCGCTCCTCTTCCGCCATGGAAGTCGTATCGTCGCCCAGTGCGCCGGCGATTAACTTGCCGAAAAATGGTCCCCCGGCCAAGGGCCGACTATCACCAAGATTCAGGGCGTCGCGGGCAGCCGCCGTATCACCGGCCTGCACCATGCCCGCAGTCAAAATGAGCGCCAAACTATCTCCGCGCTGATCCACGGGAATTGCTTTGGCGATAGACACCGCACCGGGCCAATCTCCGTCGAGTACACGGCAAACGGCCAGCATGGATGCCCGGGCCTGCATAATGGCCGGCGCGGTGGTGGAGATTGCTTCCAACACCTCGGTGGCCTGGGTACAGTCACCCATACGCACGAGCACCTGCCCAAGGATAGACTGAAGCTCAGGGTCTTTGGGAAACAAGTTGGTAGCCCGATCCAACCATTGCAATGCCAAGGCCGGCTCCCCGGTATCGAGGTAGGCCTGGCACAAATAGATGTGACTCCATTTCTCTTCGGGGAAGAGCGTATAGCTTGCTTCTGCGGCACGTCGGGCTGCGTCAAAGGAAGCGCCTTCCCGAAGCGCAGCGTAGTGCATCTGGTGGGCGTCGATATTCTCCGGATACATGGCAATCAGCCGCTGGAGGTTTTGTGCCGCGATCATGGGTTGGCGCAAACGACGGAATACCTGCGAGATATTGAACAAGGCCACTCCGTGATCGGGATAGCGCTCCAGACAGTAAAGAAAGGCCGAAAGCCCCTGTTCACGGGACCCGCCGGAAACCATCGCGAATCCCAAGGCGTTATCCCGCATTAGGATTTCATCGGCTTCTTCCGCTTTCCACAGCTCAAAATGGGCGGCAACCTTGGCGGCATCCTTCGAAAAGAAGGCATCCACATAGCCGCGCACCGGATTCCCGTCAGGCAACTCTGCAGCCAACTCCTGGGACAGGGGCGCGTTAAAAGTAAAGAGGGCGGCCAGCGTCAGGACCTGTCGGGCAGCTACCCCTCCTTCACCAAGAAATCCTTCTCGCCCGGCAATCAGACGATTCAAGGCCGCCTGTTTCCAGAGCCCCTCCCATGTAACCGGCCCGGCCATAACTTCCTGGGCGGGCGTCGGCGCAACAGGCGCTTCCGGCTCGACGGGTGCAGCTGTACCACCGCTTTCTGCGAATGCCAGCAAACTCTTTATTTCGGCCACCTCGGGCAGCGCGCGGGCGGCCAGCGTCAGAAACTCAGCGGCCTCTTCAAACTCGCCCGACTGGGATTTTTGATACCCGATAATATAGTTTGCCCAGCCAGACGTCGGCTCTACGACAAGAATCTCGCGGGCCAGTCCCTCTGCCTCTTCCATGCGATCGGCAAGCAGCAGGCTCCGCGCGTAGCCGAGTTTTATGCCCACGTCTTCCGGGCGCGCCTCGGAGAGGGCCGAAAACTGCGCGACAAGTTCGTCCACACGGCCCTGCGCGCGATAGACATCCACCAAGCCCATATGAGCGGCCATCGAAATCGGCGAGCCGCTCTCGACCAGCTCTTTAAAAACACGCTCGGCTTCGTCAATCTTTCCGCTTTTTAATAGTGCCGCGCCCAGGTTGAGACTTACTTCCTGGGACTCGGGAAACGAAGCAGCCAGCTGGCTGAGTTCTTCTATCGCCTCGTCCGTACGGCCCATGCGGGTCAAAATTACGCCGCGTAAGGTACCACCTTGTTCAGACGACTGGGCGGCATACTCGACGCTCAAGGCGAGGGCATCTTCCAGCCGATCCGCGTCCACCAATAAGCGGACGGGCTCTACATAGGCTTCATCGAGGCTTGGATCTAAGGCAATGGTATCCCGATAGAGCGCCAACGCTTCATCCAGGTTTCCTTCCAGACCCGCACAACGGGCCAGGCCGATTTTCGCCATCGCATTGTCGGGGTTCGCTTCCAAGGCAGCTTGATAGGACGCGCGGGCATCCGCAATACGATCCGTATCCCGAAAGACATCACCCGCAACACGGGCTTGCTCACTTCGGCGATCGCTGCAGCCAACCGCCACAAACATGATTGAACACAACAAGCAGGGTAAACCCCACTGCTTTCCAATTCGATTTAACATATCCACGGTCTTCCTTCCCAATTTATTGAATGTTTTCTCGCAAACTCGGCGCCATGCGCAAGGCCAACTCGTCCAGCGCGGCGAACGCGCGCTCCTCTGCTTCGTCGCCGGATCCCCGAATGGGCATGCTGAGTTTAATCATCGTCGAGGTGGGGGTACCAAATTTCAGTTGCTCTCCCCCCCAGTAGAGGGCGTTAATAAAGGGGTTTCCAGTAAACTTATCCCCTGTCTTAAACCAATACAGGACGGCTTCTTTCTTGTCTCCCGTAAAAATAACCAGGCGCTTCGCACGAAAATCCATCCCCACGGGCGCGGCGTAGGCTTTCTCCACTTCCCATCCCTGCCCGACAAGGCATACTTCCGGAAAGTGAAGGCTGCGACGCTTCTGCCCGGCGTAAACTACGGTCACCAACACGGGCAGACCACTGGGTGATATGTAGTGACGCATGAGAATGGAAGACGTTTCGAGTATGCGCCGCACTTCATCACCGGGATCAATGTCCTCGCCGTATTGGCGGTAGGGTCCAATGCGGGCCGGCAGATCGAGGTTGGGTGCATCCACATCAGCCGCTGCAGCGGCATCCTGTTTCTCTGTGATCACGAGATGCAAGATCGTGGTGAGGGTAAAAACCGCGAAAGCGATAAGATAATGTTTCTTCATGATTCCAGGGCCTCCTTGCTACGTTCCGGTGCGACACGACGGAGCAGGGCCTCCAGGCTGAACAGCATGGCAAAGGCCACGGCAAAGATTCCGATACCGGAAACGTCATGCACTAACCCGGTGGCGGTTTCACTACCCCACACATAACCGACAATACAGAGGAAAAAAATTCGGGATACATTGGCGAGAATGGCAATGGCGGGAGAAAGCAATAAGATCAGGAGCTTTGCCCACCACTTCGCTTTCGACATGTAGGCCATGAGCGCGCCAAAAGCGAGCAGGGCGATGAGCGAGCGCATGCCGCCACATACATCCCCCACCAACAGGCGATCGTCGGCCCCAAGATAGACATAGGAACCATCCTGGACCATGTGAAGCGTCAGGAGCTGTCCAAGGGCAACGGACGACTCCGTGGCCAGCATTTTGCTCTGAAAAGAGATGGGGGAGATAATGGAATAGGGCATGGGAATCATGAAGAACAAGAACAACACCGGAAACCAAAGAATCCGAAGTTGCTGACTGCCCAAGAGAATCAGACAAAGTCCCGCCAGTACAGGCAACAGCGCCAGGTGCACAAACGTCATGAATCCCAGAAAGTCGCCCAGCAACAACATGAGGCAGCCTGAAAACAGCACGGGATAGCCCAGATAGGACGGGGCTATCGGTTCCGCCAACAGGGGGGCGCGAAGCCGCCAGACAAAAAAGAGGCTGATTGGCGGTATGAGCAGCGCATGGGAATAGAGCGACTCGGGCATATTCCAATAATTAAAGATATCAATAAACGAACGGGCAAAGGCCAGACCGACCAGCACCACGGTGA
Source organism: Candidatus Hydrogenedentota bacterium (assembly GCA_030432675.1). Taxonomy (GTDB): domain Bacteria; phylum Hydrogenedentota; class Hydrogenedentia; order Hydrogenedentales; family JAEUWI01; genus JAEUWI01. The sequence continues at coordinate 7,516 of JAUIMA010000111.1, forward strand.
AACCCAATACGGCAAGTACCTTAGGCCGCTTCAAACTCCAGAAGTTATCCAAGGTCTTGCATTCGACCGACCCGCTCAAGGTGGCTGCCTGGCTATCACTCATTGCTCAGCCCTCTCTTTCAGTGCTTTCTCTAAGGCCTCAATGCGTCGTTTCTGCCCGTCGGAAGCATCCGACGCACCCAGATTGGCCAGACGGAGGCTGCGCTCCGCACCCGTTACATCTCCAGTCTTCAGCAGTGCCTCGGCCAAGGTGAGGGCATCATGAGTCTCCAAGGTTCCCGTCAGGTCATTGAGACGACGCAAGTCACTGATAGCACCTTCAACGTTTCCGTTGCGGTGGCGCAAGGCGGCTCTCAAACTAAGGTAGTGGGGCGCCTCATTAATCGCCATCGCCTGATCCAGATCGGCCAGCGCAGCATCCGTGCCGCCTGCAGAACGGGAACGAAGTGCTGCCCGTTGAAAGAAAACCTGCGCGTCTTGTTGATTCAGGGAATCTGTTTCTTCCATTCGGCCGGCCAGATAACGATCGCACAGTGCAATCGCAACGCCGTCATTGCCCATTCTCACTTGGCTGTCGATATTGCCAAGCTGGGCTGGCGCATAACCGGGCATGAGGAGCAGGGCTTGTGTAAATGCCGACGATGCGTTGCTCAAGGACTCCTGCGTACCACGACTCAGAAGAATCTGCCCCAGGAAGACCCACGGCTCCGGGGCGCTGGGCTCTTGCTCATCAATATAGCGCTGCAAGATACTTTCGGCTTCATCAACGAGTTTCCGCTGCAGCAACGATTTCGACAGACTGCTCACCGTGCCGTAATCCGCCGGGTTGGCTGCCAACCGTTCCCGCAATCGTGCTTCTGTATCTTCGTGACGGCCGGCTGCCAGATCGATGAGGTCACGCAACGCATTAACAGAATCTTCTTTATCCGGTTGCAACGCGACCCGCTCCGCATAGCGTTCAAACATGGCCTCCGCTTTTCCACGAAGTCGAAGGCGGGCATAAATGCCAGCCAGCATTTGCATGGCCCGATCGTCACTGGGATCCAATTCCAGGATCCGCTCCAGGGGCACACGTGCTTCGCTGAGATTGCCGGAGCGCATTTCCGCATCGGCGATCAGGTGTAACGCTCCCCGGCTATCCGGCGAGCGGTCGGTCACATTTTCCGCCAACTCTCGGGCACGGTCATATTGGCCCCGCAACAGCGCCACTTCAGCGGCCATAATTTCCGCGTCGTCCGCATAAGAAGAGTCTTCAGCTATTTGCCCAAGGACCGCGAGAACCGCCTCCAAATTCGGGGGGGATACGCGCAGCAATTCCCGCGCTTTCAGTACCAGCAGTCCTTCATGTTCGGGTTCCTCGGCACGGACCTGGTCGAGCAGCGCTTCCGCCGCCCCTTCATCCTCCACCATCAGACGCTGCGCAATAACCACACGTATCCGATTGAGTTCGGAGCGCACCGCTTCACTTTCACCCAGTTTCTCTTCTGCCAATGCCAAGCGGGCCAGGGCAGCGTCCACCGATTCATATTGGAGTGCCAGCTCGATTCCGAGGAGCACCAGGTCTTGGGAGCCCGTATCCGAATCGTCCAGCGCAATAAACCTATCCAGAATCTGTTCCGCCGCTGAATAGTTTCCGCGTTGGGCAAAGGATCGACTCCACCGAATTGCTTCCAAGCTGTCTGAATCACTCAGCGTTTCGTTTGCCACAGCCAGCGCGCCCGCTACGTCGTCCTTGAGCAGCAACATATTTGCGCGAAGGAAACCGAATACGGCCGGGTCAATATCATGGGTCAATGCACTCGAAACTACCGCATCCACCTGTTCCAGGTCCCCCGACTCCAGATAGAATCCGGCCAGGGCCAAATGGGCGCGCGGCTCGGTGGGTCGGACCTTTACGGCATGCTGGACCAGCTTCAGGGACAGCGCCTTGTCGGTTTCACCTCCGGCCCGGAGCAAGTCTTGCGCCGTCACGAGCAGGTCATCTACCTGTGCTTCATCATTACCCAGAAGGCGTTCTGCCTCAATGCGCAACTGCACGACAGTCCGATCGCGATCAAACTGGCGCGTCCACAATTGCCGGGCCATCGTGTCCGCAGGATTGTTGCGCATATAGAGTTCCAGCGATACCCGGGCCGCCTGCTTCGATTCTTCTCCGGGGATCTGCAGCTGAGCCAGGGCAAGATAGAATCGGGAACGCTGCAGGTTGGGGTTCATTTCCACGGCCATATTGAAATGATCTCGTGCGGTCTCAAACTCGCTCTTCGCAAAGGCCACCCGACCACTCAAATACTCACCCATGGGTTCCTGATTGGGGTAGGCGCTGAGATACATCTTGCGAACTTCATCGGCCTCTTCCCAGGAATTCTCGGCCAATAGCACTTCCATTTGAAAGAGCATGATTCCGGGCGCATCCACGCGCGTCGTTGGCGCGAGACCGTTAATATACTCCAACGCCTCGGCACGACGTCCCAGACGCTCCAGGGCACCCAGGTAGTTGAGGTGCAATTCAGACCGCTCTGGTTCGCGGGCGACGGCCGCTTTAGAAAGGGCGAGCACCTCCTCGTGTTTCTCTTGCCGATTCAACAACCGTAGCACCGCAAGCACCACGTGCATATCGGCATCTGCAAGGTCCGTTGACTGGGGAAGCAAGGTCGCCGCCTCGTCGATATCACCATCGTCGATCAGGTAATTCGCGTAGTTTGCGGCCACAACAGGGTCGTTGGGGTGCGATTCTATTTCCCCCTTAAGCAGCCCGACCGCCCGTGAAAACTGCTCCTGGTCCCGGAGTATCCGGGCCAGTCTCAGGGGAACATCCTCACGGGGTGCCTCGGCATCCGCGAGGTAGGCTTCAAAGGCTTCTATCGCGTCGTTGGTGCGGCCCTGCTCGTGGATTGCCATGGCCTGCAGATACATAACATCGTAGCGCCCCGGCTCAGCTCGCAAGGCGGACGATGCCAGTGAATCCAAATCGTCCCAAAACTGATGATTCCGGTAGAAGGCCATCAATTTGTCCCGTGGCTCTATCCGGGAGGGCGCCTTTTCCATCAGGCTATAGTAGGCTTGCGCAGCTTCCGTGAGGTTCCTTCGCCGGTTATCGAGCTGACTCAAACACAGGTCGGCGTAGGTTTCCAAGACCTCCGTGTCATCGGGATTGATATAGAGATATTCTTTAAACAACCGTTTGGCTTCACCCACACGATTGGCAGCAGCAGCTTCTTTCGCCAGGGTCAGGTTTTGGCCAGCGCGATACTGGGGCCACAGAAAGAAAAATGCGCAGACCGCAGCCACTCCCAAGAGGAACAGTATTACGACTCCGGCAATCAACAACCATAGTTTTCTGGACATAACTTCCCCTGCGGTTCAAGTGGCACAGCCACGGTCAATTGGTGATGTTGGCTGTTACCGGTCCGGAATCTGCGACCGGACGATTTGTAGCTACCCTGACCTCGCTTCCGTTCTCTGTCTTGGAGAGCGAAAACGTCTCACACATACTACCTGTTTGATACTTAATCATTGTCGGACGGGCACGTCAGCGCCTTATCCTGACCTGTGTTAGGGACTGGTGGGCACAGCGTTTGCAGAGGCTCTATCGCGAACTACCACAGCGTACTACTGTTCCTTTTCGTCAAAGGGAAGTAGCACCACCTCGGCGTCCACCGGCTCCTGGACTTCTTCATCGAGCACGTTGATCTCGGGAATGGTCCCTTCTACGGCTTCTTCAACTTCGCCTTCGCGCTCCGTATAGGCGTAATAGAGGCTCTGATTTTTCTTCAGATAACCGCCGCGGAGACTGCGAATACCGTTGAGCGCGATACCGATGACATTGGCGCGAAGTTGTTCCATATCCCGAAGACCGCGACTCACCATACCCAAGGTCGACGTACCAACACCGACAACAAACAGGACGCCGTCCATTGCGGGCGCAAGGAGCTTGGCATCGGACATGAGCAGCAGGGGCGGTGTATCAACGATGATGTGGTCGAAGTGTTCATCGGCCCACTCCATGAAGTCCATCATTTCCCGGGATGCAAGACGGCCCGCGAGGCCGTTGGCATCGGTCCCGGGTCCGACGATACCGAGATTTTCGAAGGCGGTCCGACGAATGAGGTCTTCGCGGGACTCTTTGCTCTGTAGTAATTCGGACAAGCCCGGTCCCGGTGTCAAACCGAATTTCTTTTCAATATCCGGTTTCTGCGAACTAAGGTCGATGAGCAGTACCCGACGATTGGCCTGCTCGAGGGCCACAGCAAGGTTCGCCGCGATGGAAGTCTTACCTTCTTTGGTGCTGGCGCTCACCACCAGCAAGGAACTGATTTCCGCCGCGTTGTCTTCGGGAAAGAGGATCCGGGCGAGGATGCGCCGGTATTCGTCTGCCACAGTTGAGTTGGGATGTTGCGCCATTAACATGGCACAGTCCACGCCGCCGAGGAATCGGTCCTCATTAAGGTGAGGAATGGAAGCGATCGTCGGAAGGTCGGAAATCCGTGCCAGGTCCTGACGGGTACGTACCTGCTGGTCGAGCAGTTCCCGGGCCACGCCGTAGATCAATCCCAAACCGAAGGCACCGATGATTCCCAGGGCTGCGAGGACCAGTTTGGCCTTCCGGTCTTTACCGAAGGGCGCGTAGGGGTCAGACGCGATTCGAACACGCGCAGGTGCATTCTGATCCAGCTGCATTTTGCGGACTTGTGCTTCCAGTCCTGCAATGAACTGCCGGTTTCCTTCGGCCCGCTCCTTCAACATCTGGACTCGTGCCTGCTCTTGTGACACGTACTCCAAGTTGTCCTCTTGGACGTCGACAAACGCTTCGTAGCGCTCTTTGTAGGCCAAGTGGCTCGCTTGCTCATCCTCTACCGCCCGTTTCGCCTTCTCCAGCTCCAAGTTCAGCTGTCCGCGGGTCGTATTCAGCGCATCCTGGCGGGCTGACGCCTCTTTTTCGGCAATGCTCGCGCGCACCGTCTCTAACTCCCGCTGCGCGGCCGTAAGGGCGGGGTGGCCTTCCCGGTGGCTTTGCTTCATGGAGCGAACGCGATTTTCGTAGGCGTTCAACTCCGCCAGCGTCGCCGTCACTTTGGGGTCCGTCTTGACGCGGGACTCAATGTTGAATTCGAAAATGGGTGTATTGGGCTGCGTGGCGATCTGTTGCTGTAAGACATCCAGGCGGACGAAATCCTCTTCTAAATCCGCGACCATGTTTTCCGTAGCGGACACCCGCTCCTCTGCCGTCAACATCTTTTCGCGGTATTGCTCCGCCTCCTTACTCTCCTCCGGAGTCCCCCCCATCATGGGACCGAGAGCCCCTTCCGTTTCCTGAATTTGCCGACGCAACATGTCCAACTCACGGTTGCGTGTTTCGATGGCGCCGTTCAAAACTACCAATTGATTCGTATCGGCTCCCGAAGCCTCTGCGATCGCGATTTCGTGGTAAATCTTTAAGACATGACCCAATACCAACAGGGCTTCCGTACGGGATTTCATTGTACAATATACGTTTACAAGCTCACTATTACGTATGATTGAGGTACTCAGGGTTCCGCGCAGAAAAGCCAGTTTATCTTCTGCTGCGGCAACTTCTTTTAGGGCCTGAATATCTCCAATCTTGAGCACCTCACCCAAGACCTCGTGCCCTTGAAGCCGGGCCAACTCTGTCCCGACGAACGTGCCGTAATTAACGGTCTGCCTTCCACTTCGTCCTGAGTCTAGGATTACGGTATCCACCGAGCTGAATTGGATGACCGCGGACGCCGTATACACATCAGGAGCCGCAAACCAACCAACCACGGCGAAGGGCAGACAGAGCACGGACCCGATTATCATCACCGAGAGCAGGCGCAGACTGATAAAGCGCTTGATATCGAAGTGCAGTCCCGGTGACCGGGTGGTGGGCCGATCAGGTGCAAAATCATCGACTACTGTGGAGAAATCTCTGGACATACGCTTACCTTGAAAGGTTGTTAACCGTATCGAGTGCTTGTGCCGCGCTTCCGACCGTACGCAATGCATCCAAGACTTGCAGATTCGTCTGCAA
>JAUIMA010000112.1 GCA_030432675.1 Candidatus Hydrogenedentota bacterium
ATTCTTGAGCAGTTATGATTAGGACATCAACCATGTCGGGCTACGGGGCGCGGCGTAGTGCCGGTAATATTGATCCCGGGGGCAAATGGGAAAGCACTTCGCATCTGCATGACTGATACATCCCATATATTACTTGTCGACGACAATCTGCCGATCCTTCGCTTGCTGGAGGAAGTGCTCTCCAAATCCGGTCACAGCACCGCGACCGCTTCCAACATCGTCGAAGCACGGGCGCTGCTGGAAAAAGGCACCTTTTGCTGTGCCTTGATTGATCTGGGCCTTCCCGATGGCAATGGACTCGAATTGCTCCCCACCATAACTTCGAATCACCCGCTACTGGTCCCCATCATTCTCACCGGGGATGGCCGCGCGGAAACGATTATCGATACGATGCGGGCCGGGGCCTTCGATTTCCTTATCAAGCCCTTTGTGGCCGCGAGCCTCCAGGCATCGGTCAACCGGGCCGTGGACTACCACAATGTGCTGCGTGAGCGGAACGAATTAGTCCACCTGCTCTCCGAGGAACGGGAACAGCTCAAGGCCCGGGTGGAGGAAGCCACCACGGATCTGCGCCAATATGCCAGCCACTGTGAATTGGTCAGTGCCCGACTCCATTCCCTGGTGCGGCTGACCCAGGTCGCCTCAGAACACTACACCGACGAGTTGGTATTCGAACGCATCGTGGAAGAGCTCGAAAAGTTCATCCCGCTCAAATTCGTGGTGCTCCACGCGACGGCCAGTATGGAATTCCTCTGTGCGCGGCGCGATTCTGACGGACAAATCCACGTGATTGTCGTGGAAGGTGCTGACAAGACCCTTCCCAATGGCCAGTCCAATGGCGATATGGAAGCCCGGCTGCGGGCGCTGGCGACCCACCATGCTACGGTAGAAAACGCCGACGCGAAAATGTACCTCTATCCCCAGAGCTATTGGGGCAAAAAGGCCTGCACCGTCGCCTTCTTCCTCGATGAGTCCTTCGCGGTAGACGAAGATTGCGACCAATTCCTCGGCATGTGTGCCCACTTTCTCGGTTTCGAGTGGCAGGACGCGCGGCTTTCCCTCCACGCCACCCAGCAGGCCAGCCTGGGCAATATCGCCGTCGAAATCTCCAAGGGGCTGATTCAGGGGCTTACGGCCATCCGCACCACCGCCGACTACGTGAGCGAGACGTCCGTATCGACCGAAGCCATGGAAGGCCTGGACCATATTCGCAGCAGCGTGGACAGCCTGCACAGCCGCATCAATGATTTTCGCATGCTTTCTCAGCCACAAAAAGAATCGGTGGCGACGGTCAATCTGACGGATTACCTCAATCAGGCCGTGGAAATGCTTGGGAACGCGGTCCAGAACCGCAACATCACCATCACCCGCCATTTCGAGGGCGAAAGTCCTTGTGTCCTGCTCAACGGGACCAGTGTGGCCCGCACGGTACTTGATCTGATTTCGGCGGCCATTCGTGCCGTCGAGCTTGGTGGCGAGATTTCGCTGCGCGTATCAGACTCCGAATCCAATCACGTCCTGGTTGAGATCAGTCACGCCATCGAATCCACCGAATTATTTGGCATCGAGCGGGAAAGCAATGACCCCCAGGGCCCGGCCCTGGTGGAGAGTCACCCCCAGTTCATATTGGCCCAACGCACGTTGCAGCGCTGTGGCGGCCGTTTAATGCTACAATGCGAGAATGAGCATCATCGGGCCTTTCATCTGATATTGCCCCGAAATCCCCTGGCTGAGGATAGGAGTCGAGATAAGAATCCGTGAGTAGTACTGCCGACATACCGTTGACCCATCCCACCCCCAACGGGAAAGACACCCGGCAACGCCTGCTGGTCGTGGACACGGATCCCAGTGTCTGCTGGTCCCTGGAACGGGGACTTGCCCTTTCCGGCTATACCGTGTTCTCCGTCAACAGTGCCTCTCAGGCTTTGGCCCGAATCCGCGATGAACACTTCGCCGGGGTACTGATGGAAATCATGCCGGAAGCCGGGCTGACGGTAGAAGTACTATCGGAAATTCTCGATCACGAAGATCCACCCAGTGTGGTGTGCGTCTCCATTGATGCGCCCCCGCCCATCGTTATCGATTGTATGCGTCGGGGTGCCACCGATTTCCTCGTGAAGCCCTTCAGCCTCGCCGAAGTCCGTGCTGCCATCGCGAAAGCCGTCGAAGTGGATAGCGCCCAGGCAGCCCCAGCCAACTCGCTGGACGCGATCGAAGTGCCGCCCGAGCAGGCATCGTCTCTCCTGGTGGGCGTAAGCCAGCCCATGCAAGAGTTGCGCACGGTCATCAAGCAGGTGGCACAGACGGACCTGAATTGCCTGATACGGGGTCAGAGTGGTTCGGGCAAAGACGTAATCGCCCGGGAAATTCATCGCCTTTCCCGGCGTTCCGAAAAGCCCCTCGTGAAAGTAAACTGCAGCGCCCTCCCCGAGCACCTGCTGGAAAGCGAGCTGTTTGGCTACGAGAAGGGTGCCTTTACAGGTGCCGTTACGGCCAAGCCGGGACGCTTCAGCCTGGCGGACAAGGGCGTCATTTTCCTCGACGAGATCGGGGAAATGCACCCCAACCTTCAGGCCAAGCTCCTCCAGGTGATTGAGCACAAGGAATTCACCAAACTCGGTGGCCGTGCCTCCATCAAGGTGGACGTGCAGATCATCGCAGCGACCAATGCCGACATTGAAGCCATGACCAAAGATGGGCGCTTCCGCCAGGATCTTTATTTTCGTCTCAACGAAGTCTGTATCTGGGCACCCGCGCTGAACACGCGCAAAGAAGATATCCCCCTGCTTGTGAAACACTTTGCGAAAAAATACAGCAACTTCGCAGGCGATCGCCCCTTCAACATTACGGGGGAAGAGCTCACAAAACTGGCTGAGCGAGACTGGAACGGCAACGTGCGTGAGCTGGAAAGCACCATTAAGCGCTGGCTCGTCCTGGGTAAGGCCGAACTCGCGGGTCCACCCACGCAGAAGGCCGCGCCTGCGGCCCATGCCGCCCCGGCAAGCCCCCCACCACGGCGTGATTTCACGCCCGACGAGATTCGGACCGCCCTGGAACAGCATCAGTGGAACCGTCGGAAAGCCGCCGAATCACTGAACATCAGCTACCAGGCACTCCGGCGACGCATCGAAAAATTCAAGCTCGACCAGCCCCGCTGATCAAACCATCCCTGCACTCAGACAGGAACCAGCGCGTCCAGAATTTCTTTCACCGCATTGTCCAGTCCGATGAACACGGCCCGGGCAATGATGTCATGGCCGATATTAACCTCGCGCAGGCCGGGCAATGCCACGATGGGTGCCAGGTTCTGCACCGTGAGACCATGTCCCGCATGGAAGGCCAGCGGTGTGTCGGCGATGTGGGCTGCTGCCACCTCCAGGCGCTTCAACTCGGCAGCTACGTCGGCACCTTGCGCGTTGGCATAGGCCCCCGTGTGTAGTTCCACGTAGTCGGCTCCCGTGGCCAGGCTGGCGTCAATCTGCGCCACTTCCGGGTCAATGAACATGCTGACATGGACGCCCTGGGCATGCATTCCGCGCACCACTTCCGTGAGCCAGGTCTGCTGACCGGCCACATCCAGTCCACCTTCGGTCGTGATCTCCTCCCGGTTCTCCGGCACGAGACAGACCGTCGCGGGCTTAATTTTATGGGCAATAGCGATCATTTCGTCGACGGCCGCCATTTCGAAATTCATCCGGACCTGGAGCGATTCGGCGAGGCCGTAGATATCGCGATCCTGAATGTGACGGCGGTCCTGGCGGAGATGGACGGTAATCTGGTGTGCACCGGCCTGCTCGCAGACGGTCGCCGCCTCTAACACGGATGGCACGGCCCCTTTGCGGGCTTCCCGCAACGTTGCCACATGGTCAATATTTACGCCGAGTTCGATCACGGAACTACCCTTTCAACCACCAGTCGCGTCGTGCATCCTCTACGTCATGACACGCCCGGCCCAATTGTTCTTGAGAATCAGGAGGATACCCCTCCTGCAGTCTATGCGCACCTCGTCAACCAGGGGTCTGATGCAACGTTTTGAGAGCTTTTTTTAGCCCGTTCATTTTCAGCTAACGCGGGAGAAGTCAGGGGTGGGTTTGCGACGCCTTTGGTAACTTGACCCACCCCCTGCCCCTCCAAGGAGGGGAGTATATTATGGAATTTGGTGAATCTTTCGCAGCAAATTAATCGCTCATCAGCATGATTCAAACCACCAGGAGCCTGACTCCTAGACTGGATGACCCAGCTGCGTGAATCAAACAGCCCCCTAAAGGGCGGCGACCCGGTCGGCTAACTGCTTCGTCAGGGTACGGGCGGCGCGCGCGTCTTGGTGCTGCACCATGACCCGGACGATGGGCTCGGTGCCGGAAGGACGAATTACCACACGGCCTTTGCCTTCGATTTCCTCGCGGATTTCGTCGACCAAGGCATCCAGGACTTCCTGGGCGGGCTTGGCCTTTTTCCCGAGGGGTACTTTCTGATGGCTTTCGGGCATCTCCTGGTAGGCGTGGGCCAGGCTGGCGAGGGATTGCTCCTTGCGGATGATAATCGCCAGGACCTGGAGCGCCGCGATAATGGCGTCCCCCGTGGTGTTGTGCTCGAGAATAATCATATGGCCCGAGCTTTCGCCGCCCACAATAAGACCCTGATCACGCATGGCCTCCACCACATAGCGGTCGCCTACCTGGGTGTGCACTACCTTGCCACCATAGGGCTCCAGGGCACGCGCCAGACCACCGTTGGCCATAATGGTCGTCACCAGGGTGTTGTGGGGCAGGGCATCGCGCTCGAGGTAGTCAATGCCCAGAATAGCCAGCAAGGCATTGCCATCGAGGAGCCGCCCATTGCCATCGGCCATCACCAGGCGATCGCCATCGCCGTCGAAGGCGATACCGAGATCGGCGCGCTCGCGAATCACCATGGCGCGCATCTCTTCCGGGTGGACTGAGCCCACGCCTTCGTTGATGTTCATACCGTCAGGGTCATTGCCGAGCGCAATAACCTTGGCTCCCAGCTCGCGAAGCGTATTGGGTCCCGCCTTGTAGGTCGCCCCATTGGAGCAATCCACGACGATCTTCATCCCGTCGAGACGCATGCCTTTGGGGAAAGATGCTTTTACAAACTCGATATAGCGCCCCACGGCATCATCAATACGGCGGGCGATACCAATATCCGTACCCGTCGGGGGATTGTCATCCACCTTGCCCGACGTGATGAGCTTTTCGATCTCGTCTTCCACTTCATCGGCAATCTTGTAGCCATCACGGCCGAAGAGCTTGATACCGTTGTCCGCGTAGTCGTTGTGCGAGGCGGAGATCATGATGGCCCCGTCGCAGCGGAGACTGCGCATGATGTAGGAGACGCCGGGCGTGGGCAAGGGCCCGGTCAGGAGCACGTTGATACCCACGGAGCAGAGGCCAGCCGTCAGGGCATTTTCCAGCATATAGCAGGAACGACGGGTGTCTTTCCCGATGAGAATGGTGTGGCGGCCACTGCCATTGCGAAACAATCGCCCGGCAGCCCGGCCTACCTGCAAGGCCATTTCTGCGGTCATCGGGTGGATATTGGCTTTCCCCCGAATCCCATCTGTGCCGAAAAGGCGCTCTCCCATCGTACTCTCCTTCTTGCTGCGTTTGTTGACTATTCCGGTACGTTTCACCGGGGTACTTCGTCATATCTTTCGGATGCCGGGGTGCATCTACACGCCCTGTCCGTTACCTATTCCGTCGGCCCATGAAGGATCGCTTCGGTCATCCGAACGACCCGGGCCATAGCGCGTACATCATGGACCCGCACACACTGCACACCATGGAGCACCGAAGCGGCCACCGTGGCGGCCGTACCTTCCGTGCGATCCTGCACGTCTACATTCAAGACGGTGCCAATTGTCGATTTATTCGACGTACCAATCAAGACCGGCAATTCAAACTGCTGAAAGGTGGCCAGCTCCCGCAATATGGTGAGATTATGCGCCACCGACTTTCCAAAACCAAATCCGGGGTCGAGCCAAATCTGCTCCCGGGCTATTCCCGCCGCCAGGGCCGCTTCGATGCGCGCCTCAAAAAAGGCCATCACCTCGGACACCACGTCGTCATAGACCGGTGCCTGCTGCATGGTCTGGGGCGTGCCCTGCATGTGCATCAAGACACAGGGACATCCCGCTTCGGCCAGACAAGCGGCCATTGCCGGGTCATGGCGAAGGGCGCTGATATCGTTAATTAACGTGGCCCCGGCATCCAGCGCGCGGCGGGCCGTCGCTGCATGGTAGGTATCCACGGAAATGGGGACCGGCACCGTCTGCAACATTTCCAACACGGGAACCAGACGCAGCCATTCTTCCTCTTCATTGAGCGGAGCGGCCCCGGGGCGTGAGGATTCTGCCCCCAGATCGAGCACGTCGGCCCCCTCATCGATCAACCGGTGGGCGTGGTCTACGGCGCGCTGGGGCGTATCAAACTGGCCACCATCAAAGAAGGAGTCGGGCGTCAGATTCACCACGCCCATCACCAACACTCGGTTCCGCGCACGTATCGGGGTCGCATACCAGGGGGCGTAGTCTGCCATCGGATCATCCATCATGCCGGGCCATTCTCCCCGAGAGGGTACAGGAGCAATCTGAGTTAACCGATATCCGGCACGGGATTACCGGGCGTCGCCGCGTCCGGAGAAGCGTCTTCGTCGCTCTCATCGTCCTGAGCGGCCTTTTGATTCGTCGCTTCCATGCCGGGCGCAATGACCACACCCTCGTCTTTGGCGACGGGTTCGGGATCGGGAGGAATGATATCTTCACCACCGACACGGCGAATCAGGGCGTTCACTTCGGCGGCATCCAGGGTCTCACGCTCAAAGAGCTCGTCACCCAGGGCCTTCAGCACGTCAAAGTGCTTCTCCAGGAGGGCCTTCGCATCCCGATAGGCTTCTTCCAACAGACGGTGGACTTCGCGGTCTACGGCCGCAGCGGTCTCGTCACTGTAATCCCGGGTTTTGTTGAAATCCCGACCGAGGAATACTTCGTCGTTGCCGCCAAAAGAAATGGGGCCCAAATCGCTCATGCCCCATTCACAGACCATGCTGTGGGCCCGCTGTGTGGCCACTTTCAAATCGTTGGAAGCGCCACTATTGAACTCCCCGTAAATCAACTCTTCGGCCGCACGGCCCCCCATCGTCACCCGCATATTGGCAAGACACCATTTCTTGGAAGCGCAAAACTTGTCTTCCGTGGGCAGGTAGCTCGTTACCCCCAGGGCCGGGCCACGGGGTATTACGGTCACTTTATGCATGGGATCGGCGTCGGGAAGGAGCTGGCAAAGCAGGGCGTGTCCGGCTTCGTGATAGGCCGTCGCCAACTTCTGCTCCTGGCTCATGATCAGACTGTTACGGGCCGGTCCCATCATCACCCGATCTTTCGCGTCTTCGAAGTCAATCATCTGGACCGTTTCCTGGTCGCGCCGGGCGGCCAGGAGGGCGGCTTCGTTCACGATGTTGGCCAGATCCGCGCCCGAGAAGCCGGGGGTGCCACGGGCGATGACCTTGGTTTCCAGATCTTCGCCGTGGGGTACTTTCTGATTTTTGATGTGGATATCGAGGATTTGCTGGCGTCCCTTGATATCGGGATTGGCCACCACCACCTGGCGATCAAAGCGACCGGGACGCAAAAGGGCCCGGTCCAAGACGTCGGGACGGTTGGTCGCCGCAATGAGGATAACGCCATCGTTGGTGTTAAATCCGTCCATCTCGACCAGCAACTGGTTGAGGGTTTGCTCCCGTTCATCGTGGCCACCACCCAATCCGGCGCCACGCTGGCGACCCACCGCATCGATTTCGTCGATGAAAATGATGCAGGGGGCGTGTTTATGGCCCTGTTGGAAGAGGTCGCGCACCCGGCTGGCACCCACGCCGACGAACATTTCGACGAAATCGGAGCCACTGATGCTGAAGAAAGGCACGCTGGCCTCACCCGCAACGGCCCGTGCGAGAAGGGTTTTACCCGATCCAGGAGGGCCCACAAGGAGCACGCCCCGGGGAATCTTGCCGCCAAGACGGGTAAACTTCTTAGGTTCTTTCAGGAATTCGATGATTTCGTGGAGCTCTTCTTTGGCTTCATCCACACCGGCCACATCGTCAAAGGTGACGGTCTTGTCGCCCTGATTAATCATGCGGGCCCGGCTCTTGCCGAAAGACATGGCCTTATTATTGCCGCCCTGCATCTGGCGAATCATGAAGAACCAGAAGGCGCCGATAATCAGAATCAGGATAAAGATCTGAAAGATCATATGCCCGATGAAGGTGTTTTGCTCGCTATAATCGACCTTGACGCCGTTTTCCCGCAGGGTCGCTTCCCATTCGGGACGGAACTCCGGTACCGTGAAGCTCAGCTCCTGCTGCTTGGCTTCCCCAACGGGCTCCTTCAACTTGGCGTGAACCCGACTGGTCTTTTCCCCAACCGTCACATTGACCGGGTCATCGATATTATTTTCAGCCATTTGCTGGAGGAAATCGTTCTGACCCGTGAGAGCAGGATCACTGTTTCTCATGTTGAAATTAGTCAGGACCAACACGACAATGATCGCCATGACGACCCAGAGCGAAATTTGTTTGAATACACCATTCATGAGTAAGCAATGTACCTTATCTTAGTCACGCGATTCTTGAACGGGGCGCGGGACGAAAACACCAGCGCGGAGTCGCTTGCAGCGGCAAGGAATTTGCACGCTTGCCTATGGCAGCTACCCCTGGAGATGACCCCCTACTCGGAGCCAATTGTGATCATACCATAGGCGCATAGAGCATACAATTTAGCAAAACAGCCACAATTTGGTGTTTTGCGTCGCCACCGTGCAACGCGGTATGATTCGGGGCACCGGGGGGAACGTGTTGTACCCCTATTGACCTGCCTCAGTCTGCCACGATTGTATCATGACCCATTCTTCCCCTGAAAATACGGCCGCTACGGCCCCGCCCTCCCGATCCGTCTTAAAAATTGTCTTTTTGACCTTATTTGTAGATCTCATCGGCTTCTCCATCATTTTTCCCCTTTTTCCGGCCATGTTGGAGTACTACAGCGCCCAGGACCCCCAAAGCGGGCTCTTTGCGGCATTCTACAATGCGCTCCAAAGCCTGACGGACGCACTGGGTATCGGCGAAGGCCATTGGGGCATTATTGTGCTCTTTGGCGGCCTCCTGGGCTCCCTGTACTCCCTCCTTCAGTTCATCGGAACCCCTATCTTCGGTGCGATTTCCGACCGCGTCGGGCGAAAACCGGTCCTCTTATGTTCACTTGTGGGCATCCTGATCTCCTATATCCTGTGGTTTTTCGCCGATAGTTTCGCCCTCCTGGTCCTGGCCCGCTTCCTCGGCGGCATCATGAGCGCCAATATCAGCACCGCCACGGCCATCGTGGCGGACGTGACGGAAGCCAAGGATCGCTCCAAGGGCATGGCCCTCGTCGGGATTGCCTTTGGTCTCGGATTTATCCTGGGACCCGCCCTCGGTGGCCTGACGGCCCTCATCGACCTGACGGCCTACTACCCGGGACTCGCGGCATGGGGGGTGAACCCCTTTTCCATGCCGGCGGCGGTGGCCCTGGTGCTCACCGCCTTCAATCTGGCCTATGTTTATTTCAAGCTTCCGGAAACCCGGAACTTCGAGGCCGTCGAAGGCACGACCCGGACCAACAACCCTTTTGCCCTCCTGCGAACGGAAGCCTACCCCGGTGTCACCCGCACCAACCTGACGTATTTCCTTTTTCTGCTGGCCTTTTCCGGCATGGAATTCTCGCTGACCTTCCTCGCCCATGACCGGCTGGAGTACAGCACGGGACAGAACGCCCTCATGTTCCTCTTTGTGGGCTTTATTCTCGCCGCCATGCAGGGCGGCTATGTGCGCCGCAAGTCGTCCACCATCGGCCCTCGGCGGATGACCCTCCATGGCCTGACCATGGTGGTGCCGGCCCTTATCCTGGTGGGCATGGCCGGGTATTGGCGCAGCAGCCTCGTCCTCTATATCGGCTTGTTCCTGCTCGCGGCCGGCTCCGCACAGGCGACCCCCTGCCTCACGGCCCTGGTCAGCATTTATACCCCCGCCGAAGAGCAGGGGCGGGTCCTGGGCATTTTCCGTTCTCTCGGCGCACTGGCCCGGGCGATTGGCCCCCTCTTCGCCGCCGCACTCTACTGGTGGATCGGCCCTACCATCGCCTACGTCCTGGGTGGCCTTTTCGTCTTGGTCCCCCTGACCATGGCCCTGCGGCTCCCCCGCAACGACCTGTCCGCCTCAGACCAAACGGCATAACGGCGGGAAAGGACGGGGGGTTACCACGGTTCGTTCCACGCGATGCCGGGTGCCACCCTCAAGCAGAGGAGCGAAGCGGGGGCAGCTTGTGGGTGTCTTGAGCCGGAAACAGTATCCTCTTCTCCATATCAAGATCACTTTCGTGTGCATGGAGCAATACAGACGGATGGTCGCAATGGTGAACAAAGCGCGGGCGTCCCACTAGCACAAGTAACGTGAGACGCCCGATTTAAGCTCCTCGTGATGGCATCCAACCCCCTCCCTCCACGCACACGAAACCTCGCATTACTCGGCATCGCGTGGCACGGGACTTTAGCTACTGGAGCCACGTAGCTTATACCCCTCCCCCGCCATAGCTCCCCCAAGCAAAAAACCGCCCGCCGAAGATACTCTTCGACGGACGGCTGCAATTAGTCTCTTACGGATGCGTTAGTCGGCCAGGGCCGTGTATTTGCGGGTCTTCTTGGTCTTGTTCTTGCGCAGCTCGTCGATGTTGTCGACCACCTTCGCCACGGCGGCAGCCACGTCATCCATGTCTTTTTTCTTGTTCATCAGCAACTGGTGATGAATCGTGACTCCCGATTTGGTGTGAGCATCCACGCAGACCGGCAGCTTGTGGCGCTTGGGGTTCAAGGCCTTCCAATATTCCTTGTCCAACTTGTGCCGGACCTTCGTGCGGGGCTTGTAGAGTCCGCACATATTCAGCGGCTCATAGGGGGCTTCGAAGCCGTACCCCAGGCCCAACTCCGCGTTCACGGCGGCGCAGAACTGGGCATTGGTCACCTTCAGTTCTTTGGGATCGATGCGGAAGCTGTAGTTGAAGTAGCTCTGCTGCGTCACTTCCTTGCGGCGGCGCATGGGCATCACCCCATCAATTTCCTCCAACTGCTTGTTGAGGTAGATGGCGTTGGCATCCCGACCTTTTACCTGCTTGTCGAGCCGGCGAAGGCCCCCCTGCAGAATGGCGGCCTGCCACTCGGTGATGCGGTAGTTACCCGACTGGAGCGCCGTGGAAATATCGACGGCCTTCTTGAGGCCAAAGACCACGGGGCTCGCTTCGTAGGGGCGGCCACAGTTGCGCAGGCTGTAGAGCCGATAGAACAGATCTTTGGTCTTGCACATGTTGAAGCCGCCTTCACCAGAAGAGATGACCTTGGATTCCTGGAAACTGAAGGAGGCCACGTCACCGAAGGAACCCACGCCCTTGCCCTTCCAGAAGGTGCCGTGCTGGTGGGCACAGTCTTCGATGAGATGAATCTTGTGCTTCTTACAAAGCTTGACGAGCTTGGTGATATCGGTCACGCAGCCGTAGAGGTGCACTACGATGACCGCACGGGTCTTTTTCGTGATCAGGGACTCGACATGATCGAGGTCCAGATTCCACGTGTCGGGCTCCACATCGGCCAGCACGGGAATGGCATTCACGTCGGCACATGCGGCGGCCGTGGCCTGCCACGTCATGCCGGGCACGATCACTTCGTCGTAGGCGCCAATTTCGAGGGCTTCAAGGGCCAGCTGGATACCGACGGTACCATTGGCACAGCACACACCATACTTGGCTTTTTGATAGGCCGTGAACTTCTCGGCGAAGTCCCACTCGATGGGACCATCATAGGACCAACGATTACTCTTGGTAATCTCGGCCACGAGCTTGGCGTCGGCCGCGTCGCTCACGGGCCAGGTGGCCCAATCTTTTGCTTTGGACTTGGCACGGACGGCCTTGCCGCCATTAAGTGCGAGTTTTGCCATGGTAATTCTCTTCCCGGCGCAGGGCGCGCGTTGTTGTATTGCGGTATGAAACAGGCGGACCTATAGGATACCGAGACGATGCAGATGGCTGCAATGTTTTACACGGGTGTGATTAGACACACGCCCTCCGCAGGGACCAAGCCCACGGATAGAATGCCTTCATGTCCTGAGGGTTCCACCCTCAAGCAGAGGAGCGCAGCGGGGCAGCTTGTGGGTGTCGTTGAGCCTGAACGAACCCACTACCTTAGGGGGACTAATCGACAGACCATCTTCGTGCCACGCGATGACGAGCCCCGCGAGTTTTCGTGTGCGTGGAGCAACAAAAACAAGGGGCCGTTACGGGTCTCCAAACTCGGGCGTCCCGACAATCAAGCAACATTGGACCCCCGAATCGAATCACTCCTGCTGGCAAGGAAGAAACCTGCCCTCCATGCACACGAAACCTCGTATTACTCGGCATCGCGTGGCACGGGAGTTTCGCTGCTTTAGAAATACCGCCCACCAAGGGTGCCACCCTCAAGCAGAGGAGCGAAGCGGGGGCAGCTTGTGGGTGTCGTTGAGCCTGAACGAACCCACTACCTTAGGGGGACTAATCGACAGACCATCTTCGTGGCACGGAAAATCTCTGGAAGCCCCCCGGTCACGCGTGGGGCATGGGCACGTAACGCTCCGCCACGGCCTCGTGGAGGGCCGCCGCCAAGACCTTTCGATTTGTCCCGCTGATGGGCTCCTCCCCAAAATAGAGTGTCGCCGTGAACCCGGGGTATCGCAACAGGCGCCGCATGTGGGCGAAGAACGGTTCCGGCCGCCACCAACCGATGATGTGGGAAGCCAAGGGGGCAGTGGCGGGCGTCTCGTAGTTAATGGTCGCATAGTGAATCGGCACGCCGTTGTCGATGGCGGGCTGAATGAGCGCCGACTTAAAGGGGGCCACGGCGAGCCCGCGGGAGATGCGACTCTCGGCAAAGACCACGAGGCCATCGCCTTGTTCAAGGGTATGGGCAATGAGGTCGTTCACCCGTACCGCATCCTGCCGCTGCTCCCGGTCGATAAACAAGACATGGAGCGAGCGGGCCACCCAACCCACGACGGGCCAGTGCTTCACATCGCCCCGGGCCACAAAGGTGCACCCCAACACGGCAGACAAGAGGAAGATGTCGAGATAGCTCAGGTGATTGGCCACCAGGTAATACGGCGGCTTGGGCAGGGGCCCCACGATGACGACCCGCATGCCCACGAGCCGCTTGAAACCCCACCCCCAAACGCGCACAATCCACCGTCGCCAACGCCGATCATGCACCTCGGAAAAACGGGTAAAGAGCCCCACGAATATACGTAAGAACCACGTCAGTGCCGTCCACAGGAGCAGCAAGGGAAAGCGAATACCACTCTGTAACGTCTCCATCCGGAATTTCATCCCATTTCCGTTGCC
>JAUIMA010000113.1 GCA_030432675.1 Candidatus Hydrogenedentota bacterium
TCTGGCTTCCCCCAGGGAACTCATCGAGGAAATTGTGAATACACCGGACGCCATCCAGACGGTCGCTGTTGTGGGCCATAATCCGGGCGTTTCTGAGTTAATATCGGCTCTGACGGATAGCCAGGTCTCAATGGTCACCTGCGCTGTCGCCGAGTTGGCGCTGGAAATCGACAGCTGGTCCGCGTTGCGCGCAGATCATCGCCATCACCTCCACCGTCACTGGTATCCCAAAGGGCTACCCGCTGATTTTGAATAGCAACCAAGGCTTCCCCCCATGGCCCCTCCCCAAAGCACGGATCTTTATCGCCTGGATGAAGACTGGACCGAAGAGCAACAGTTGATTGTCGAACAAGTTCGGCGATATGTCGATACGGTAGTGCTCCCGTGTATCGGCGAACATCACCACCGGGAGACCTTTCCGGAAGAAATCATCGCGGGACTCCGTGAACTCGGGCTCTTTGAGTCTATCGCTGCCAATGAGCTCGATGCATGTACCTATGGCCTGATCAGCCGGGAGCTGGAGCGGGGCAGCTCGGCCGTACGAAGTATCGTGAGCGTGCAAGGTTCGTTGGTGATGGGTGCACTGCAGCAATTTGGAAGTAAGGCACAACAGCGCGACTGGCTGCCCCGCCTGGGGCGACTCGATGCCTGGGGCTGCTTTGCCCTGACGGAGCCCGATTTCGGCAGCAATCCGGCAGGTATGGAAACCCGCGCCGAACGTACGGCAGACGGTTACCGACTTAACGGGGCCAAATGCTGGATTACCAATGGTGTGCGCGCGGACTTCGCCGTCGTGTGGGCCAACCTTGAGGGGGCGATTCACGGATTCCTCGTGGAAACTGACCGGTCGGGATTCACGGCTACCCCCATCAAGGGGAAATGGAGCTTTCGGAGCAGCGAGACTGCCCAATTGTTTCTGGAAGATGTAGACGTGCCCGCGACGGCCCTGCTACCCGGGGCGACTTCATTGGGGGCCGCACTGAAATGTTTGTCCGGCGCACGCTACACCATCGCCTGGGGGGCCGTGGGCGCGGCCCGGGCCTGCCTGGAAGAGACTATCGCGTATCTGAAAGCACGCCCTCAGTTCCATGGGAAACCCCTGGCAAGCCATCAACT
This sequence comes from Candidatus Hydrogenedentota bacterium, assembly GCA_030432675.1. Lineage (GTDB taxonomy): Bacteria > Hydrogenedentota > Hydrogenedentia > Hydrogenedentales > JAEUWI01 > JAEUWI01. The sequence continues at coordinate 1,117 of JAUIMA010000113.1, forward strand.
GATTCAATATAAGCTTGCATGGATGAACACGGAAATCGTCGGCATGGAACTCATCGCCCACCGCCTCGGCACGTTGCGGGAGCGAGGCCGATTGGCACCGGAGCAAATCGCGTTGGCGAAGATGAACAACTGCCGAAAGGCCCTGGAAGTCGCCCGCACCTGCCGTGAACTCTTAGGTGCCAATGGAATTCACAGCGAGTATCACGTGGGTCGTCGTATGGTGGACTTGGAAACTGTACTCACCTACGAAGGTACAGAACACATCCACGCACTCACCATCGGCGCCGCACTGACGGGCATCAAGGCCTTCGGCTAACGCCCCAACCCTCTGAAAGTCTCCTATGTCCCTGAGAAATCTGATCTTCGCATTTATCCTGGCCAACCCCATAAGTTCGCTGGCGGCGTCGGCACCAGACTTGAGTGGTTCGGCGGTGTCACCCTTTCCGGTCGGATCCGATGCCCAACTCTTCATTGATCGTACCCTGGTGCAACGCCACCACCACGTCAGCTACACACTGCATGAGGGTACGCAGCACCCTGCAAATCCGCTGATGCAGGTCGACCACCCCTGGGAAGGCTGGCGTCTGGAACTCTACGGCACCGTGCTCTATGACAACGAAGATCAATGCTACAAGATGTGGTATCTTGCCTCCGATGGCGTGGGACAGGGAGAGGAGTACCACACGTGCTACGCCACCAGCAAAGACGGCATCACCTGGGAGAAACCCCTCATTGGCCCTATCAAAGCCCCGGACGGATCGCCGACCAACATTGTCGCCCGGGTCCACCTCGCCAGTGTGAGAAAAGACAACACCGACCCCGATCCGGCGCGCCGTTATAAGATGCTCGCCCACATCAACACGCCGAAGGCCGAAGGGGGTGGTGCCCACGTCTTCAGTTCACCCGATGGCTTAAACTGGACCCAACTGACGGATTCGTGGTGCATTCGCGCCAGCGATGTATTAACCGGTTACTACGACCGCAGACGGGCGCATTACGTGGCCTTCCCCAAGTTGGTGACGAAGACACGAGGCCATGTCCGGCGCTGCTTCGGCCTTTCTACCAGTACCGACTTTCTGAACTGGTCCGAGCCCTATTATGTCTTCAGCCCCGATATCCGTGACGATGCCGGTTCGTTGGGCCGCATTGAAGCAAGCCGCAGCCTCTTGGACGTACCTGATGACCCGACGCTCATGCGGACTGAGTTCTACGGCATCGGGGCCTATCAGGCAGAGAGTTGTACCATCGCCTTTCCGTGGGTCTTTACCATCAATAACAATGCCCGCTATGGCAATCATGAGGGGCCATCGGAAATTCAGCTGGCCGTGTCCCGTGACCTGAAAACCTGGGAACGTCCCTTCCGCACGCCGGTGATTACCCCCGGGCCGCCCGGCGCCTGGAACAACGGCTTCATTACCACACCAGCGGAGGCCATCCTCGTAGGCGATGAAGTGCGGCTCTACTACAGTGCATCAAATTTTACCCACGGAAACCCTGCCATCTATCGCGCTGAAAATACGGGACGTCTGGAAAAGTATACGGGTAAAATTGGTCTTGTCTCCTGGCCGCGGGATCGCTTTGTCTCGGTGGATGGCCAAGGGGAAGGTGGGCTCCTGGAAACGGTCCCGCTCCGTGGCACGGGCAATCGACTGGAATTGAACTACGTCACCCAACCCGGCGGAAGCCTCACGGTCACCTTGTGTGATGCAGCAGGAACCCCAATGGGCACTTCGCTCCCGCTGACCGGTGATGAGCTACGGGCCACGGTCACCTTCGAGGGCCTCGCCCTGGAGAAGCTTCTGCAAGAACCAATCGTGCTCCGCTTTCATCTCCAGAACGCGTCCCTCTATAGCTTCGCGTTTCGACAATAGTTACGTGCGTGGGGTGCAATCGCAATCAGAGCTCCCCTCAAGGAGAAGGGCTTCAAAGGCTTTGCGGCCCGCCTTGCAGAAGAGGGCTTTCAACTGAATTGCGATAGCATCTTCCAGCACGTTGGCCCGGTCCCCATAATGGGATGCGACCAGAGGCGCACCCTGCGCAATGTCATAGGGTGCCGCATTGCCGAGAATGAGCACCATCTCCTCCAGAAGACGACATTCGTTCCACTCTCCGAGGGCGCCTTGAACCTCCCGCAGCCGTTGAATATAGAGTTCCATGGGCGCGCCATATAAAGATCGGTTGAATTCGCAGGCATACCGAAACTGTTTAATGGCGATCCGCACCTCGTGCAGATCCTCTGCCTCGCCGCTACGTTTCCAAAGCTTCCGCATTCCCCGTACTAACTCCAGGGCATCCAGCAGCGTGTCTTCCGACAATTCGAGGATGCAGGGTTGGCACCGATCCGGACCTTCCAGAATTCGTTCGAAGGCCTCATGAAACGCTGGTTTCTCGAAGCGAAGCAGGGCTTCGTTACACGCCCGGGCTTCGGTCTCCTGGCGTGACGCCAGAAGGGGCAGGATATGGTCGAGAAACCGACGCCAGATCCCTTCAGAGGCTTCGCGGTGATCACGCAACATGGCGATCATGACATCGAGCTCGCGACGACGCCCCAGAGCACGCCCGATTCCCCGGGCTTCCCGTTTCACCAGTTTGCGCGCTCCTTTTGAAAGGTAGGGGCGATAAATGCGCAAGGCCATGCGCAGACGACGGGAGGCGACCCGCATGTCGTGGATGGGTGCCTCCGTGCAGGAACGAACTCCCTCCACCTGATCGGCCATTTTATTACGTTGGGCATTCAAAGCGGTGGATGCGAGCATACGCCCCGTTTGACAATCCTGCGACATGGGTACTTCCTCAGTGTGCGCGCAATTCCTGAATCACGCGGGGTAATACGTTGAGAACCCGATCAATATCGGCCTCCGTAGTGGATACACCTAGACTAAAACGTACAGCGGACAATGCTTCGCCATGAGATTGGCCCATAGCGCGAAGCACATGGGACGGATCGGAGACACCGGCGGTACAGGCGGAGCCGGTGGAGACACAGATATTTTCGGCGTCGAGGCCATAGAGTACGCCTTCCCCCTCCACCCCGGCAAACCCGATATTAACGATGTGGGGTAACCGGGGCGCGTCCCCGCCATTGATCTGGCAATCGGGGATACGGCTGATGATTCCTTCCTGGAGGCGCACGCCGAGCAGGGCCAGACGCTTGCTTTCCTGAGCCTGGCGGGTACGGACCAGTTCACAGGCCAATCCGAACCCCACGATGCCCGCCACGTTTTCCGTTCCCGCCCGCAGTTTTCGCTCCTGCCCCCCACCCGTAATCTGTGGTGTGAGCACCGTTCCCTTGCGAACAAATAAGGCCCCCGCTCCTTTGGGCCCACCCAGCTTGTGGGCCGAAAGGGTCAACATCGAAACGGGCCAGGACCTGACGTCGATGGGGACATGGGCGACACTTTGCACCGCATCGGAGTGAAACGCAATACCTTGGTCGAAGCACCAGAGGGCCACCTCCTCCACAGGCTGAAGCACGCCCGTTTCGTTATTGCCATGCATGAGGGATACCAGCCGCGCATCGTGGGGACACGAGTCCCGAAAAGCTGCCAGGTCGACACAGCCCATCTGGTCCACCTTCATCTCGTAGACAGTCGCTCCGTGCGATGCACAACGATGGGCCGTGTGTAAGACGGCGTGATGTTCCGTGGGTGACGTGACCAAGGTGCCGGGCTTGCCCTCAAGAATTCCTGCCAGCGCCAGATTATCCGACTCGGTGCCGCCGGAGCTGAAATGAATTTCCCGTGGCTCGGCACCGATGAGGGCGGCCACCTGCTCCCGGGCTTCCCGCACCGCCTGTCGAGCACGACGGCCGATACGATGCAGGGAACCGGGATTTCCATAGCCTTCGTGCAGCCAGGGCAGCATGGCCTCCAACACGGCAGGTGCAACCGGTGTCGTTGCGGCATGGTCAAGATAAATTACGGTCTCGGCCATTTAGCAGTATCGACTCCGTGCCCTCACCGAAATCGCCCCGGGAACGAACAGCGACGAATCACGGAGTACCATCGCGGTCTTCCTGTTGCAGCGATTCATAGGCCGCGATGGCACGAATCAGGCCCCGTTCCGCGCGGGACTTGTCTTCCCCTTTGGAACGGTTCCAAATGCGGGCCGCCTCGCAGACGCCCTGCATGGTATTAAAGCGGGCGGCATCAACAACATGAACGCCTTCACGGGATGGTTGAAACATGTGACCTAAACCTTTCTTTCCTGAATTGCGGGCAGTATACGGGATAGGGGAACCTGATAAAAGTCAATTCCTCTGTCCCCATCCACTACGATGCCCGTCGAGCGCGTACTCGCGCGCGGCCGTCCAAGGTCGTCGCCATGCGTCACCCCCTCTGAGCATGCTATGATCCCGGGGTGTTTCCATGCCGTACCGAGAGGCACCTTACCCAATCCCCCGACGAGGAGAAGTTTCATGCATGTCCCCCTGCTCGATCTGAAGGCCCAACTCGCACCGATCGAAGCGGAAATCAAAGACGCCGTAATGGCGATCGTTGATTCAACCCGCTATGTGATGGGCCCTGAAGTCGAGGGACTGGAAGCCGAAATCGCCGCCTATAGTGGTGCCAGCCATGGTATCGGCGTCAGTTCGGGTACGGACGCCCTCCTCGTGGCCCTCATGGCGTTGAATGTGGGGCCAGGCGATCTGGTGGTCACCACCCCCTATTCCTTTTTCGCGACGGCGGGCGTCATTGCCCGTCTTCATGCCACCCCCGTCTTTGTGGATATCGACCCAACGACCTACAACATCGACCCCGCCGCACTGGCGGACTGGTTTGAATCGGATTCCGATGCGGCGGAACGGGTAAAGGCAATTGTCCCGGTCCATCTGTATGGACAATGCGCCGACATGGCCCCCATCCTCGCCGTGGCCAATCGCTACGATGTCCCCGTTATCGAAGATGGCGCACAGGCCATTGGGGCAGGCTACCCCACCGGCGCTACGGTCAAGAAGGCGGGCACCATGGGGCTCATGGGATGCTACTCGTTTTTCCCCAGTAAGAACCTGGGTTGCATGGGCGATGGCGGCATGGTGGTTACCAATGATGACGGCCTGGCCGAAAAACTTCGTCAACTCCGCAATCACGGCATGGAGCCCAAGTATTATCACCCGCTGGTGGGCGGCAACTTCCGTCTGGATGCCATACAAGCCGCAATTCTCCGGGTAAAGCTTCCTCATCTGGACACCTGGCATGAGATGCGCCGTGAAAATGGCGCGTACTATGACGCCCAATTTACGCATGAGGCCATCGGAAAACCCACGCTGGCCTATGGGCGGGAACATCACATCTACAACCAATACATCGTGCGCATTGCATCGGATCGCGACGGCGCCCGTGACCACCTGCTCGCCCACGATATCGGCTGCGACATTTACTATCCGGTCCCCTTCCATCTACAGGAATGTTTTCAGCATCTGGGCTATCGTGAAGGGGCCTTCCCCCATGCCGAACAGGCCGCAAGAGAGACCCTCGCATTGCCCATTTACTCCGAGCTAACCCGTGCCATGCAAGACCACGTAGTCTCCACCCTGGAGGCATTCGTGAACTAATGCGCGACGGAAGGCCGTTCACCTGACCTCCTATGAAACCGTAACCCCTGCCACCTCCGTTTAACCCTGGTTGGAGAAACGTCTTGAAGTACCTCGCCCCCCTGCTGCTCATGAGTTGCACCCTGTTGCCTACGGCTCCTGCCGAAAGTCCGTGGGATTATGATCGAACCGTATTGAATCTCGTGGAGGAGTGGCGATACGCTGCCCGGGACGGAATCGAGCTTTCCCCGCCCACCCTCGATTGGCAAACTCTCGCCCTCGTGGAAACGCCCTGGCCCGTTGAACGCACCCGGCCCTTTGCATGGTTTATGACCCGTGCCACCCTGCCCACCGACTGGCATGACCAGGATGTCCACCTGCACATCGAGGGCAACGGCCCCATGAGCGTCTTCGTGGACGGAACGCTCTTAGGCACGGCGGAAGCCAATGGCACCCATGCCATGAAGCTCTTGCTCCCAGCAAGCACCCGCGCCGGCGACACCCTGAACGTCCAGATTGGCGTTGCTCAGTCGGGCGGCCCCGCTGAACTCAACCGGGTATGGTTCCAAGGCGAGCCCCGTGGTCTCAGTCGGGCACTCGATGGGGCCAATGCTACTTTTGGGGCCATTGTAGACTACGCCAAGCCCATTAACCCCTGGAAACGAAAGATAAAGGGCCCGGACACCGAAGCCTTCAAGGTCGACCTGGACGACAGTGCATGGGAATCAGTACAAGTCGGTGACCCCTGGCCCGGCGAGGATGTGGTAGCCTGGTATCGCGCCACGCTCACGGTACCGCAAGCGATACAAGGTATCGACACCGCCGAATTCGGCACGTTGCTCGCCCTCGACTTTGACGACCCCGGCATCTGCTATATCAATGGCGAGCAGGTTGAGGAGGTCGAGAAAGACTATCGTGGAAGCATCTTCGCCTTGCCGGAAGGGATCAACCCCGGTGACACCATTCAGGTGGCCTGTCGTATTCGCAATCGCTGGGGCTCTGGAAAGCTCCGCCAGGCCACGTGGCGCCTTCCTCAGGTGGACGAAGGGCTGGCCCTGAAACGGGATCTCCAGGAGCAGTTAAACCGCCTCGCCACCACGATGCGTTCCCATGACCGACCCGCACAGGACTGGGCCACCGCGATGGATACTCTCATGGCACCGCTCCAGGGCGCGATGCAGGATTTGACCACCTTGAGTGACAAGGTCTACGCCGCCGAAGAAGCCTATTATGAACTGGCCGATCGCGTTGTGGCTGACCCCGTGCTCCTCGTACAACCCTACCTTCAAGACGTGCGCACCGACGAAATCACCGTGTGCTTTGAAACGAGCGCCCCCGTTCCCAGCGCCGTACACTACAGCGATGGTAGTACGGACTTCACCACCCGGGAAAACGAAAGCTACGAGACCATCCACAAGATTACCCTGCCCGATCTCAAACCAGGTACCACCTATTCCTATCGGGTAGAAGCAGGACGGCGCCACACGGTGGATTACCAATTCACCACAGCCCCTTCCCAATCCGCACGCTTCAATTTCCTCGTCTGGGGTGACAATCAAAGTGGCTATCGCATGTCGGAGCGGGTGTGCAAAGCCATGGGCGCGACCGACGCAGACTTCGTTATGAGCGTCGGTGATGTGGTCGATACGGGCATCAACTGGGATGAGTGGACCTATCAATACTTCGTGCCTGCCCGTCATTTCCAGAGTACGAAGCCCAGCTTTATCGCCATGGGCAATCACGAATATCGCGGCTACGAAGGCAACCCCGACGTCCTCGCCTGGGAGCACTATTTCAAGCACCCCATGACTTCACCGGGCAGCAACAAGTACTGGTATTCCTTCGACTATGGAAATGCCCACTTCGTCATCCTTGAACCCCTGAAAATGAAGTGGATGCCCCACGAGAATCCTGAGTTGGGCAATACTATCGTGCCCGACGATCCCCAGCTCCTGTGGTTGGAGCAGGACCTCAAGGCCAATCAGGGCAAGCACGATTGGACCTTTGTCTTCTACCATGAACCCGCCTATTCCGAGACCTGGAGCGGTGGTTACCACGATGGCGAGGACTTCATTCGCAACGCCGTCGTACCCATCCTGGAGCGCTACCGGGTGGATATGGTGTTTAACGGCCACACCCACGCCTACGAACGGGGCTTTCCCCACCCCGACACCGAGGCTGGCAACTATACGACCTACATCGTAACCGGTGGCGGTGGCGGTGGACTCGACAACCATAAGTACAAAGAATGGGGGCGGGTTGACCTGCCCGACCACCCGGCCGTGGCCGATAGCGATGAGCCGGATGGGGGACAGTACTACCGCCACCACTATTGCGACGTCGTCGTGGATGGGAAGACCGTCACCATGAAGGCCCAGGAGGTGCTGCCCAACGGACGCCTTGGCGACGTGATTGATGCCTTCAAACTCAAGAAAGAGTAGTGCGGCGTTGTCGCGATTTCCTTGAATTCCAAATGGCCTGCCCGACAAGGGCAGGCCCTTTCGTTTTCCCGGTCAACTTACGCCAACGCCTGCTTCCTTCGCATCGACAACAGCATCGAGGCGCTCAGCAGGAGCAGGAGCACCACATCGCCCCCGTTTACACCACCGCTGCCCGAGGGCGAATGACACAAGATAAAGGTACCGGGCTCTTTCTCGCCTTCTCCTTCTCCTTCTCCTTCTCCTTCTCCCTCTCCTTCACCCTCCCCTTCTCCTTCACCACCTATCGCGCTCAGGGAAAAAGTCAAATCCAGAATTTGTCCCCCAGACAAGGTCGTTGTCTGGGACGATTCCACGAATCCGGGTGCCGATGCCGTAATGGTGTATTCGCCGTCGACCAGGGTCGTAAAGGTATACGCTCCATCCACGTTGAAGGTCACTACCCGCGTCCCGCCATTCGCGCTCAGCGTAGCATCCAGGATCGGCACCCCGTCGCCGTCCACCACAAGACACACGATAGTACCGGCGAGCACTTGTCCTGCCTTGACGGCAAATATCTGCTCCACCTGCTCCACATTCATGTTGTCGTCCATGGCATACACGTCGATTACGTATTCACCCGTGCGTCGAAAGCCATCGTAGACCGCTTCATACATCCCGTCATCCCGCTCTTCCAAGTCAAACTGAGGACGACTGAGGACCACATTTTCAGCCACTTTTACGGTGCCCGGCCAGGTCACGATACACCAGACCCGAGCGATATCGCCGGTCACATCTGTCACACCACTGGCAAAGAACGGCGCCGTTTCTTCGTCTGCGGGAATCGTAAAGTCCTGCGTGGTGTTTGCTGCTGCAGGCACCGCGTCAAAACTATCTCTCCCGGCAAAAAGGGTATCCAGTTCCTCCAGGGTATCATTGGCCTCATTGGCGACACCGTTGCTATTGACATCCACCTGGGGAGATTGGTAGCCCTGTTCATCCCGCAGGGCCCGCTGCGCCTCGGCCACCGCGCTGCCAAAGGTAGCCCCGTTAAAAATTTCCTGAAACAGGGAGTAGGAGAAACTCAGGGTACCCCCGGTGAGGAAATAGGCGGCCTCATTGTCGGACGTACTCGTCACCACGACACGAGCATCGCTTTCTTCCCCGGCGAGGGCATCCAGAAAGCTCCCCGACTGGGAGGCGTCGTAGGTCAGGACTAATTCACCTTCTATCTGGGCCTCCAGTGCATCCAACCGCTCATCGAGTGCTTCTTTACGGATCGACTCTGTATTGTTCAGGCGAAACAGGTCCCGCTGCCCCAGGCCCGTCATGTAGATGAACACGTTTTCCGAACCGACCGCCCAATTGTTCAGGGAATCCTCAAAACTTTCGGTGGTAAGGGACATGATGTCATCTGCCATACCGTTGCTATCCAGATCCAGGCTGGTGTCGGCGCTGAGATAGCGGATATTCTCTTTGCGGAACCCCTGATGCTCCAGGGTACGATAGGCCATATTACCGAGCATCTGGCTCGCGGTCCATAGGGCATTGTCGGCCACATCCCCCCCACTCACGACCAGAATCGCGCGACTCTCCGGGGTGTCACCCACGGGCTCGAAACACTGGATACGATTGTGTCGGCTGTCGGCCACATAAAGGCGGCCGTCGGGTCCGAAACTCAGTCCGCCCGGTTGGAGGAATTGTCCGGGAGAATCGCCTGGCCCACCCAGGGTCGCGAGATAGGCCCCTTCGGGACTGAAGACCTGGATTCGATTGTTCTGCGTGTCGGCCACAAACACGTTGCCATCGGGTGCGATGGCAAGTCCTTCCGGCTCATTGAACGCACCTTCGTGTTCACCAAAACTTCCCCACGCGCGAATAAATTCGCCCGTATTGCTGAATTGCTGAATCCGATGGTTAAACGTATCGGCCACATAGACGTCGCCATTCCCGGCCACCACGATGTCCTGCGGGCCGGAAAACTCGCCCTCTCCCTGACCGAAACGACCAAAGCTGGAGACGTCTCCTTCGGTGGTGAATCGCTGCACCCGGTGACGCACGGGCTCATTATCACTGTCGGGGTCAATGAAATTGACGAAGGAGGTCTGAACGACGAAGATGGTTCCATCGCCGTCAATGGCCATGCCCGTCGGGAATACCGTCTCATCCCGCACGCCCACCTCGCCCATTACATCAGGTATGCTTCGCTCTTCCACAAAGGTGCCGTCATCATCAAACACCTGGAAACGCGGTGCCGTACCGGAGTCCGAACTGTCCGTATCCGCCACATAAATCCGTCCGGTTCCCGGATGTACCGCTATCCCCTGGGGACGTACGAAAAGACCCGGTGCGCCACGGCCTTCGGCCCCCCAATTTCGCTCAAAGGCGCCATCGGATTGAAACTTTTGAATACGGTGATTCTCGGTATCTGACACATAGAAATTGCCGGCGGCATCCACATCCACGTCGGAGGGAAAAGAAAAATATCCGCTCCGGTCACCCTGACTGCCGATCTGGTGGATAAACCGTCCACCGGGCGTAAATTTCTGTATCCGATCATTGGTCGTGTCCGCTACAAAGATATTCCCCTCAGCGCCGACGGCCACGCCTTCCAAGGTACCCAATTGCCCTGGTCGGGTTCCGGGTTCGCCAAAGAGCCCCAGAAAATCGCCGTCGTTGCTGAAGCGCTGAATGCGTCCGTTAAAGGAGTCGGTGGCAATGACATCACCATTGGCCGCGACCGCGATACCGAAGGGGGTGTTGAAGGTCCCACCGGAGGTACCCGGCGTCTGACCGCCCTCGCCAAAGCCCCGCTCAAAAATCAGATTCTCGCTCAGACGGATGATACGAAAGTTCACCGGGTCCGCCACGAATACATGCCCCCGATTATCAACGGCAATGCCGGGGGGCCACCCGCAAGGTATGAGGTCAGGCGCACAGCCTTCCACTCCCGGGTCGGAGGAACCATCCCCCACATACTCGGTTACCAGGCCCAGCGGTGATATCTTTTGAACGCGCAAATTGTCGCCTGCCGTAATATAGATGTTGGCACCATCATCCACGGCGACCCCCGTGGGCGGAAAGGGAGCGCCCACGCCATTCACGCGGACGTCGATTTCACGCAGCGCTTCGCCCAACAGGCTGAAAACCTGTATGCGACCATTGTCGGTGTCCGCCACATAGAGTCGCTCTTCTCCGGTCAAATCGGGGCCCACAGCGACGGCCCGTGGAAAGTTCAGCTCACCCAATGCCGAGCCGAAACGTCCGAATTGGGTGATATATTGGCCGTCGGAGGTAAACTTCCGGATGCGGCTGTTGGAGGTATCCGCCACGTAGAGGTTGTTGGCCCCATCGAGCACCACCCCACCGGGCCGAAAAAAGTGCCACGGCTGTTGCAGTTGGGGCCACAGGCGCTGGAAACGGTAGCGCTCCTCCCCGCTTTCGCCACCATGGGCCGCCAGGCCGGTCACCGTGAGCGCAAGTGCAACCCCCAACAATCCGCGAAAAACCCTGTGCAAGAATCCCAAACCCAGTTCCTCCTCGTTTCTTTCAGTATACCTGAAGATATTCCTGGTGACACCTCCATTCAGGTCAGCGCAGTGTCGGAACGGAGTCGTTGACGCCTTTCCCAATGGCGTGATAGCGTGAAATCACCGTAACCTGACCGAGGAGATACGTACCCCATGAATGAAACCCACTTCCGCCTTCTTGAAAGCATGTATCACCAGGCCCCCTGCAATGCCTACTACAAGCCCGTAGTTCAAATCGCGGAAGCCCGGGCAACCCTGACATTGCCCCTCGCCCCCCATCTTCACCACGCGGCGGGCGCCGTCCATGGTGCTGCCTACTTCAAGGCCCTGGATGATTCCTCCTTTTTTGCAGCGAATTCGCTGGTCGAAGATGTCTTCGTATTGACCACCAACCTCAATCTCTACATCACCCGCCCGGTAATCGAAGGGGAACTGCGGGGCGAGGCACGGGTGGTTGACCGCACCAAGACGCTCTTCATTGTAGAAGCCGTGATCCACGACAGCCAGGAACGCCAGGTCGCCCGGAGCACGGGCACCTTCATGCGTAGCCGCATCGCTCTGTCCCCGGAAATCGGCTACGGTGCCCGGCCCTGAAGCCGCCGCACACCCCTGATATTTTCATATACAATATTATCCCATTTGATACATCGCCGCACCCACCCAGCTCCTCTCACTTCTGGCACCCCCCCTAACCCCCTACTTTCAAACAACTTAAAGAGCACCCGAACAACTGGCACGCTTTCGGCTTTATCCGTTTAGACACACAACACGCGGAAAGCCGACCATGAACACGAAACACCTCCAAAAGCACTTCGAAGACCTCGGGGTCCAGTTTACGGCCCGC
>JAUIMA010000114.1 GCA_030432675.1 Candidatus Hydrogenedentota bacterium
CGAGTGCCGGAAGTCTGGCCATCCTCGACCCGCGCATCAAGGGTGCCGTCATTTCCGGCTGGGGCTTCATTCCCAGTCTCGCTGTCTATGGAAAGGCCTGCACCCTCGTGCCCTATCAGGATTTTTTCGCCATGATGGACTTTGGCGAGATGACTGCCCTCCTCGCGCCCCATGCGGCGACCCTCTTTCTCAGTGGCACGTCGGACACCATCATCGACCCGGACCATGGCGGGGCCGCATTGCAGGAGGGTATCGAGGCCGGAATCGCTTCGGCGAAGGTGCGCCTCGAGAAGGCGGGCATTCCCCATACCCTCGAGTCCGCCTTTGTCACCGACGGATGCCACCGCCCCTACTTCCTCACACCCAAGGCCGTGCGGTGGATGGCTGAGGAGCTGGGAGCGGATGTTTCCGGTCAGTCCTTTGCCACCACCAACTACGGCGCGTGGGTCGATGCACAGGGACAGAAAATCGAAGGGCTCTACGCCACGGAAGCCCGGGAACGGGGTACTACCGTAGTCGATGTGGGTGCCATCTATCGCGACCCCGCCGAACTGGCCTGCCTCCCGCGAGACGCAATGCCCTCGCCCGAATACACCTTCCAAGGATGGATGGATGCCTGTCTGGAAGCGGCGAAGTAGTCTTCACGCAAAACCGAAGGATCTTCTACCCGCCCCGACACGGCGCTTACCAGCCCCTCCGTGGCCTTCGATGCGGTCCAGCGGCTCCAGCTCCAGGTGCGCACCCGGGCATCGTCGGCGAAGCCATCGAAGCCCACGAGGTATTCATGGATGGCCGCCCGGTCGTTGGGCGTCATATATTCCTGGCCGGCCTTGATAGCAGGGATGGCATCGGTGCTGAGGGTCTGGAGATAACTGATGTCCAGCTGGAAGGGCGCGGAACTCTTCTTGGCGCGATAAATATCGAGTCCGTTGCTCCCTGGAGCCACACTGAGCATACGTTCCGTCTGGTCGCCCGCAATCCGCAATATGTTGATGCGGGCAATGAGGCCGTCGGGGTTGATGGCCTGTACCGCAAGAAACAAGGCGATGGCCGAAGTCAGCGCGCCCAGGATGAAACGCTCGCGATGATTGCGCAGTACGGTCGCCATGTGCCACAGGATAGTCAGCCCTATCCACAGGATACCCGCGCTCGCATAGAAGCGCAGCTGGGTCATGCCATAGACCCCGAGGTAGAGGGCCATTCGGTGGGCGGCCGAGGCGAGGATGCAAAGCAGCAGTCCACTTTGAATGGCGCCCATCACCTGAAACCAACGGCGGGACAGGGGTGAGGCTTTGCTCAGCCAGGCATCGAAGAGGAGTTGCATGGGCAGGATGAGGGCCGCCACCAAGGCCAGTTCGAAAAAGCCCCGGCGGGCATACTGGGCATAGGTCGCACCGACTTCTTCCTGGACGTAGAGATCGCCGCCGAAGAGGTAGCTGAGCTGGGTCAATACGAAGGCGGCAAACAAGACATTCAACGCCGCCATGGGGATGAGCAGTTCAACGGCCACGAGGGATTTCGTCTTTTCCTGGAAGGCCTTGGTCCATGCTTCCGCTCCGGGTGCCCAATACCGATTCAAGCGCGCACGGCAGGAAAGCATAACAATGGACAGGGCCGTAAAAATAACAAACCAGAAGATGCGGCTCAGCCAGGTAGCCCAGTCCCGGGCGATAAAGCCTTCGAGGAAGGCACTGAAGCGGGCATCGGCTTTCCCCAGCAGGCCGCCAAATACCACGAGGAGCACGGCCGCCATTATCACACCCCGCATGACCGGCTGGAGCAGTTCACGGGGCACTTTGGGCGCTCCAAAGCGCGCCATACCACATTGGGTCCAGAGCACGAGACCCCAGGCCTGCAACGCACCCCAGAGGTGAACGAAGAATTGGGCGATAGGGAGCTTGCGCAGCCGCACGCCCCCGTGGATCCAATGTATCCACACGATACAGAAGATGAAAAGAGCCGCACTTCCGTAGCGCAGGAAGGGGGCATCGCGCCAGGCCAGGCAGGCCGCCGCAACAAGGGCCAGGCCATAGATGCCCAATGCGGAACGGAGCGTCTTTTCTTTCTCGCGGTGATGAAACCACGCCATCACCATGAGCACGGCCACGCACCACACGGTCGTCCCGAGGCCAAGATAACCGGGAAAGATAAGGGTGTTGCCCACCGCCCCCGTCAGGATTGCTGCGCTGAACAGCGGAAAGGTGGCATGGGTCGCCAAAGGCGGAAGGGTTTGGGGAAGCGTTCGGGGGACTTTGGGAATGGCAGGCACTGCCGCCGCATCGGGGGTCGTCGCATCACTCATGGCACGTTCTCCTTCTATATCTCAAGATTACACCATGTACTTTGTGCTGTCAAGTACTTGCACAAAATATCACACGGAGATTGACCGGGCACCGCGCACTATGGTGCAATCGTTACGCGGTGGAGGCACCTCTTCGAAACGCCCCACCTCAGTCCAACGGAAAAAGGAAACAGCATGCGGCTTCTCCTCCTGGTATTCTCGGCAACCCTTCTGGCCTCCGGCGCACAGGCACAAGCCCCGAGCCTTGATGAGCGTCTTCTGGCTGTGGCCCGTGCCTATGCCAACACGATGATTTATGCGGGTAGAGATCGTTATGGTGAAAGGCCGTCGCCCCTCTTCGCCGCCGCCTTGGATCGCCACACCTTTTCCTTGCTGGAAGGGGAGGCCCTGGAACGGGTCCGGGCCATTCCCAAGGAGGAGTGGGGCATTCGCAATCACGACCGTGCCCTCACGGGTGCGAATCCTATGCACGACCAGAATCTCTATCAGGTACTTTACGCCCTGAGCGCCCTATCGGGCGAGCCCAGTTATCACCAGGCAGCCGACCGTGCACTCCAGTGGTTTTTTACCCATGCGGTGAATCCAGACACCCATTTCCTGGCGTGGGGCGAACATCTTTCGTGGGATTTCCGAGCGGAACGGCCCTTCCTGGCCAGTGGCGGCGACATCGGTACCCACGAGTATTTTCGGCCCTGGGTCTTGTGGCCCCAGAGTTTTTCCCTCGCGCCCGATGCCACGGCGCGCTATGCCCATGCCCTGTGGGCCCACCAGATTGGCGACCACGAAACGGGTGCCTTTTCCCGTCACGGTGGATTTACCGCACACAAGACCGGCACGGACTCAGAGTATCCCCGCCACGGTGGTTTCTATCTCGCCACATGGGCCGAGGCCTATCGTCACACCGAAGACCCGCAATTTCTTGAGTACATCAAGACCCTCGTCGGGTATTTCGAAGGACGACGCCATCCGGTAACAGGGGCCCTTCCTGCCGAAAGCGCAAAGCGCACCAGGGGCACTACCATCTGGCCCTCCAGCAACCTCTCGCTGGCCATTGACCTCACCGACGGCGCAGAGTCCGTTCCGGAAGAAACGGCGGCGCTCATGCGCACCTGCGCGGAGAAAGTGGATACCATCTATCTCAAACTGGACCACGACCTGCGTCCCGGCGGAAAAGGCTTCGCGAAAGTGGCCGCCATCGACACGTTGAAGGGCACGTCATTCACCCGCCCCTGGGCCACAGGCTACGGCGAGGCCACCGATGCCCAGGTGGCAAATTACTGTCTTTTGCGCTATGCCCAGCGCCCCTTGGAAGGGTATAAGACCCTCGCCGTGGCGGCCGCAGCGCGCTATCTGGACTCTGCGCCAGACACGTCGATTCCCCTTTACCCCGGTGCCTTGGCCGATGCGATGGAGTTGATGATTGGCGTTTACCTGCTGGAGAAAGACCCCCGCTATCTCGAACGGGCCGACTATTTCGCGGAAGAAGCCTTGCGTATCTTTTTCGACGGCGGTCCCCTGCCCCGGGCGAGCGCCCAACATGACCACTACGAATCGATCACCCGGGGCGACACGTTGGTGATGGAACTCTTGAAACTCTGGGCCGTCCGCAATAGACCGGCGTTGGTGTCACAATTGGTCTGGAACGAGCGGTAGTGACGCGTACATCGTTCGTTGGATACCTGAATTTCCGTGCCACTCGCTATCGCGTAGCACGAATTCAGAGCATTCTCGTTCCCGAGTTCGCTCCCAGAGAATCAAAAAAGGGCTACCGCCGAAGCGATAGCCCTGAAACAACGAAGTGGAAAATCTAGATAAGCCCGAGGTCCTTCAAGACCGGGTCGAGCCGACTCGCGGATTCGTCGGTCATGGGCACCAGCGGCAAACGCAAGGTGTTCTTAATCATGCCCATCTTCGCAAGGGCCGCCTTGACCGGCATGGGGTTCGTCTCGAAGAACAAGGCCGTGGTCAGGGGAAGAATCTTGTAGTGCAGTTCCCGCGCCTTGTCGTAATCACCGGCATTCGCGGCGGCACACAACTCCGACATGATACCGGGAATCACATTGGCCGCTACGGACACGACGCCCTTGGCACCCACCACCATCATGGGCAGGGTGAGGCTGTCGTCGCCCGACATGACGTTGATGTCGCACTGGCCCAGAATCTGTGACACCTGATCGACGCTACCGCAGGCTTCCTTCACGGAAACGATATTGGGCACCTTGCTCAGCGCCGCAATGGTCTCGGGGCTGATTTTGGTCCCCGTCCGGCCGGGCACATTGTAGAGCATGATGGGAATACCGGCTTCTTCGGCGACCATGGTGTAGTGGGCAATCTGCCCGGCGGCCGTGGGCTTGTTATAGTAGGGCGTAATCAACAGCGCGCCATCGCAGCCCACTTCCTTGGCGAAGCGGGTAAGCCCAACGGCTTCCTTGGTGTTGTTTGAGCCCGTTCCGGCCACCACAGGGACTTTGCCCGCGACGCGTTCGACGGCGAATCGAATCAGCTTTTTCTGCTCATCGTGAGACAGGGTGGCGGCTTCGCCAGAGCACCCGCAGGGAACGATGCCATCGGTACCGTTTTCCAGATGGAAATCGATGAGACGACCATAGGCCTCGAAATCGATTTCGAAATCATCTCCAAACGGGGTAATCAGTGCGGGAAACGAACCCTGAAACATGTCATAACTCCTACCCTGAAGGGGTATCAAAAAAAAGCGTACACGGGTGACGTGTATTGGCGTCATCAATCGGGACTTCTGCTACTCCACCTGTAAGCATGCGCATTGCAGCAGGTGACGCGTGCAGAAGCGTGATCATATCATATTCAGAAGACCATTAGAATGGTGTATCGTCTTCCTCGTAGTACTCTTCTACGGCATAATCTTCATCGAAGGACTGATAAGGCGGAGGTTCTGCACCACCACCGCCGCCGCCGTCATCGCCCAGATTCTTAAAGCGCTGAATGTTCTTTTCAAACAACAACTCCACCGGACCCGTGGGACCGTTACGCTGCTTGGCGATAGTCAGACGAATGACGTTCTCGCGACCTTCCGACTCACCCGCGCCCAGACGTGAAAGCATCATGACCACGTCGGCGTCCTGCTCGATGGCGCCCGACTCACGGAGGTGGGAAAGCTTGGGCGTACCGCCGTCATCTTTCTCCGCTTCGCGACTGAGCTGGGAAAGGGCAATGACCGGGCACGACAGTTCACGGGCGAGTCCCTTAATAGCCCGGGAAATTTCCGAAATTTCTACCTGACGGCTTTCCGAACGGGACGATCCCGACATGAGCTGCAGGTAATCAATAATGAGGAGATTGAGGGGATGTTGCTGCGCGTGTTTCCGGGCTTTCGAGCGCAACTCCAAGACACTGATGTTGGGCGTGTCGTCAATGTAAATATGGGCTTTCGCCAGGGTATCGGCCGCCTGCTGCAACTTGGGGAACTCGGCGCGCGCGAGAAACCCGGATCGAAGGCGGGCGCTGTCCACCTGACCTACCATGCAGAGTAAACGCTGAACCAATTGCTCCTTGGCCATTTCCAGGCTGAAGAGCAAGACGCCCTTCTGGTGGAGATTGGCCGCGTTGGCGGCGACGTTCAGACAAAAAGCCGTCTTACCCACCGAAGGCCGGGCCGCGAGAATAATCATATCCGAAGGCTGCAAGCCAGAGAGCATTTCGTCCAGCTTGTGAAAACCGGTGGGGACGCCGGTAATGCCCCCATCGTTCTTCATTTGCTCTTCGATGCGCTTAATACCATCCTGCAGCAAATCGGCCACTTTATGGATGGGATTCAGCTGGCGTTGCTGGGCGATGCCAAAGATGGCCGATTCGGCCTGGTCCAGGAGGTCATCGACCTCCCCTTCCGACTTATAGGCTTCGCCGGCGCAGTTGGTGCAGATGGTAATGAGCTTACGCCGGAGGGCCGCTTCCAGCACGATCTTGGAATAGTATTCGACATTGGCCGAGGTGGGCACGGCATCCGTCAACTCGGCGATATAGGAGACCCCCCCGGATTTCTCCAGGTCCCCGTTGCGCGTAAGCGCCTCGGTCAGGGTCACCATATCAATCGGCACATTTTCCCGGGCAAGACTTAAGATGCCCGAGAAAATGTGCTGATGTGCATCCACATAAAAGATATCGGCGGGGTCATCCTGAAGGATTTCCACCGCCGTACCTACTGCATCTGGATTCAGTAGCATAGCGCCCAGCACTGACCGTTCCGCCTCCACGTGTTGGGGCGGCGTACGGTCAAATACAGGCTTTGCTTGCTCGCGCACGGCCACTTATTCGGCAGCGGCCTCAGCCGCGGCTTCTGCGACAGGGGCTTCTTCCGCATCCGGTGCGGCGTCGGCGGCGGCTTCAGCGGCTTCGGCGGGTTCGGCCTTTTTGTTGGGATCTTCGATACCCGTGACCCACACCTTGATCTGGGCTTCAATGCTGCCGGGGAATTTAACCGCAACCTTGAAGATACCGAGTGTCTTGATGGGCTCGGGCAACTGGATAGACTTCCGGCTGATTTCGTGGCCCAACTCTTCGAGTTTCTCGGCAATGTGACCCGAGGTGACGGAACCGAAGATCTTGTCGCCTTCGCCCGCACGCACCTGGATTTCCACCGTGAGCTTTTCGAGCTTCTTGGCCACTTTGGCCTGCTCGGCACGGCGCTTTTCTTCGCGACGCTTAATAATCGCGAGTTCGTGCTCAATCTGCTTGGCACTGGCGGAATCGGCGCGAACCGCAAGACGGCGGGGAATGAGGAAATTGCGGGCGTAACCATCGGCGACGGTTACCGTCTCACCCATTTCTCCGAGATTATCTACATCATCACACAAGATGATTTTCATCGTGCTAACTCCCTTCGTTAGGCTTTACGCAGGACATGCTATCCGATACGCGGACATGCCACTGCTTGTGTACAGCCAAGGCGGGCCATGACGGCACTCACCCTGTCCAAATTGGGGCATTATTAAATCCGGTGGCAGACACAGCGCCTGCCACCCGATGGGTAATTCAGTCGGGATCTTCTGATCGGTAGGCCACACTGCGCAACATCGCCACCCGCCGAACGCGAATGCGGAAGTTGCACCAGGTGTCAAATAATCCGACCAGTCCCAGTAAGTGCATGAGTCCAAACAGGATCATGCCCGATATGATTACGAAGGACGCCAGTGCGGTCGCCTTCAGAATCGTCAACGTATAAAGGAGAATGGCCAGGCCATTCAACCAATAGACACACGTTACAATAATCGCAGCATTCCAGCTGATCACCCGCAGCAAATCGTTGGGCCAGCGGTAATCCGCCATCCACATCAACGCTACGGCAATCGCCACCCAGACCATCCAGTCCGGCAGACGCATCCGCTGGAATCCCGTTGTTCGCCGGGGGCGCTCCGATACACTACGCTGGCTGCGGTCTACCACACAGAGGAGGAAGGCCACCAGCAGCAGCACCGAGGCAACCACGGAACCAAAGCCTATATAGGCATAGTTCACATCGTACCAGCGAAACATTTCCAACCATTGTTCACTCGCATCGCCCTGTGCCTCAAACTCGGCAATCCGGGCATTCATGAAAATGGTCGTATCTTTCCGCAACTGTTTCCAGGTAACGGCCATAACGACCGCCACCAGACTGGATGCCAAACCCGACAACACGGCGAAGCGTCGGCCGTAAGACCAATTACGCTCCATCAGGGCACCTAAAAGGCACCCCATTGATGTGGCCGCCACGTAGAACACGCCCTGCGTCAATGAAAACATCATCACCGTCGCAGTCGCGCCACTCAGCAGGGCCACGCCCCACGCTTTGCGCTGCTCCCCGGCCAGCCAGTGCCGTGCGGAGAGCACGATAAAGCACACGGCGGCAAGGGGCACCGCACCGGCGAGCATCAGGACCAAACCCAGCACTAAGAGGGCAATGGACCAGAGGGGCGCGACACGGGTGGCATCAGAATCGGACACCGGGACGAAAACTTCCTTAATCTGCGGAATAGGGCAGCAACGCAATCTGACGGGCCAACTTAATGGCGTGGGTCAGCATACGCTGATGCTTTGCGCTGGCACCGGTAATACGGCGGGGGATGATTTTGCCCCGTTCCGTAATGTAGTGCTTGAGCATGGCGACGTCTTTGTAATCGATATAGACGACGCGATCCACGGTCAGACGACAGACTTTCTGCCGTTGTGTCTTTTTCTTCTTCTTACGCTTGGCCTTTTTTGCGCGGACTTTCGCCTTCGCTTTGGCGGATATCTTTGCCATTATACTGGCTTCCTTTTCAGTTTGTGGCTAGAACGGAATGTCGTCTTCCGGGATGGGCTCTTCGATGGGCCGGGGCGCAGGTCGCTCTGGCGCAGCCGATTGGCCGCCACCATAGTTACCGCCGCCACCGCCGCCGTAGTTACCGCCGCCGCCACCGCCATAGTTACCACCACCGCCACCGCCGGAACCACGGTTATCGTCATCCCAATCCAACGGGGTGAGCCGCTGGCCGGAAATCTCGATCTTCGAACGTTTCTGACCCGTGGCTTTGTCTTCCCAGGAATCACTCTTAAGACGGCCTTCAACCAACACGGGCCGGCCTTTCTTAAGACGTTCGCCAACCCATTCCGCCTGTTTATCCCAGAGCGTAACATCGATGAATGACGTATCTTCCCGTCGTTCACCGTCTTTGCCCTTGTAGAAACGGGAATTGGCAATACTGACGCGACACACCGCACGGCCCGAGCTGATGTATTTCAACTCCGGATCACGCGTAAGTCGTCCTGCGATAATAACCTTGTTCAGATCAGGTACCCGAAGATCGGCCATTTGTCCTCACCTTTCCGTTATTTAATCGTCATCACGATGGTTGGCCGCACGACGCGGTCGATCATCATCGTCATCATCTTCGCCACGGGCCGCAGCAGCAGCGCTCGCACGAAGATCTTCTTCCTTGCGACGGGCCTGCTCCTCTTCGATCCGGAGCATGTGGTCATCAAAGTGAACAACCAGAAAACGGAAAATGGAATCGGAAAGCCGGAAATACTGTTCAAGCTTTGCAACGAAGTCCGGCTGGGCCTGGAACCGCAACAAAATGTACGATCCCTCAGAGTACTTCTTGACCATATAGGCCAATTTCCTCTTGCCCCAGATCTCCGAGCGCACGATGCTCCCGCCATTGCTGGTCACGAGGTTTTCAACCTCCTGGGAGACCGTCTGGATGTCACCTTCCTCCATTTCCGGAGTGCAGATGTACAGCGCTTCGTAAGTTCTCAAGACACTTCACCTCCTTATTGGGGTAAAAAAAGTTACACGCCTCCCGGGCAGTCCCGGGCTAGCATAGCGGGCAATCATAGCAAATGACCGCCCCGGAGGGCAAGTCGGGACGAAACCGGAATGTCTCCGTCCGCTATTCCGGATACCCACCTTAAGCCCGCCGCCTTACCCGCCATCTCCCCCTTCCTGAAGGGGCCAGCGCGATTGGAGGGTCGCCATAAGCTCAGGAGGAACCCACAGCCCTTCGACGACGGAACGTTCCTTGCGCTCCACTTCCCGTTTACCCGGTTTTTCCGTCACGTCTTTTATGCTGAGATAGCAGGACTGGTCGCAGCCCGTGCAATAGCGGAGGACCACCTGGGTAAAATCGCGGGCCCGGCCCGGCCGGGGGGCCAAGGCCAGCAACCGGTCGTAGTCCCCCACTTCCAGCCCGCGAATCAGGGCCGCCGTATCGGTTACAGCCTCCCGGGGCGCAAAGGTGAGGTCTTTCTCCAACCACGTGTTGCAGCGCTCGCAGAATATGAATTCGCTGAAATTGGCCACCCCCAGATAGAGCATAATGACCAGCAGCAGCGCCCCTTCTGCCCCCCAGAAACCCAATAGCAGATAGCCCCGGACAGGGAAATCATCGCGCCAGAGGGACCAGGCTCCTTCTTCCACGAGTTGCGCCCCATACGCCATGATGGCCGCGGGGGTGACCATCCACTCGGCGTAGGCGGTTGCCGCCATGGACCACGTCACCCAGGAGGCATACCAGGCAAAAAACCAGCAGGCAATAGCCAAGGCTCCCAGAAGCGGTATGTTCCTTATCTTCAATACATGACCGAGAATTCCAAAGCCCATGGCCAAAACGAAGCCCGCAGCGCCTGTAATGACAAAGGTGAGCTTGATAAAGGGCATATAGTATACGAGCAGGCCGTAAAGGGCCCCCACAAACAGGGAATAGATCGCACCCAGCCCCAGCAAGAAGGCGGCATCGCCAACCCGAAACTTTCCGGAATGCCGGTAATAGCGCGCCAGTGCACCCATCACCTTAACCCTCCAAGATCCATGGACCGCGCAGGGCGCGCCCACGGAGCACATTGGCCTCGGCATCGTGGGGAAAGGACTCCGACATGGGATCCCACGTCAGCTTCCGGCCCAGTTTCATCGAAATATTGGCGAGGTGCATTGCCGTACTCAGGCGGTGGATGTCTTCCGGGCTGTAGTAGGGCATTTTCTGTGATTTCACCCCGTCGATAAAGGCCTGATGCTCACCGGGTGGCAGGGGATACATCTTATTGGTCTCGGGGGGAAACACCCGACTCAGCAGTTCGGGGTCGCTGGCCTCCATGGGCGCGCGCCAGCCATTGCTCTTGATCCACCCATCGGAACCGTAGAATCCAATACCGGCACCGTCCGATTTCACCTTCATGGTCACGCCGCTCGCATATTCGTAGTCAATGTCGTAATTGGTCGCCGTGTCGGCCATACAATCCACCGGAAAGTCGCCCACCCCCGACACGCTGACCGGGCCGCCATGCTCCTCAAAGAGGGCCACCTGGGCGGTGTCCATAAGGTGTGCTCCCCAATCGGTCAACTTGCCACCGGAATAGTCGAATTGATTGCGCCATTCCTGCGCCCCGAGCTTGGTGGGTGTGTAGGGCGAAAAAGGCGCGGGCCCCAACCACATGTCGTAATCGAGTCCTGCAGGCACGGGCACAGGCTCCTCTTTCGGAAAGGCGTCGCCCGGTGGCAGGGCCACGCGAATGTGGTCCAGCTTACCCAAGGCCCCATTGCGCACCAGTTCGGCCATACGGTGATAGACCTGCACCGAGCGGTCTTCGATGCCGCCCTGATAAATCACGCCCGTCTCTTTGATGACCTGAATCAGTCGCTTGCCCTCGTCTATAGTGAGGGTGGGTTTCTCGCAGAAGACATCCTTACCCGCTTTGGCGGCGAGCACCGAAAGCAACACGTGCCAGTGGTCCGGGGTGGATATTACAACCGCATCAATATCGTCACGGGCGAGCACATCACGAAAGTCGGCATAGGCGGTGCAATCTTCGTTGCCATAGTGTTTGTTGACGATTCCGCGGGCCTTTTCGCGCCGATCGGCGAACACATCACATACCGCCAGCACCTTCGCTTCAGCAATTGGCAAGAAGTATTTGAGATTCCAGCCAATACCGTGATTTCCCGTGCCGATAAAGCCCAGGGTGACTTGCTGGCTGGGCGGAACGGTGGCAGCGCTGTGGGCGACACGGTGCACACACCACGGGGCCAGGCTGGCGACGGCAGCGGTTTGCAAAAACTGACGGCGACTTGTTTTTCGGGACATGGCGCTCTCCTGTTTGGTACAGGATCACTATACTAGAAGTCGCAGCCGTTTTCGAGACCCGCCCGCAAGATGCTCTACAGACCTACCACTCGTCTGGCACCCCGTCGTCGTAGTGCCCGTCGTCGTCTTCATGTACCGAGCCAGTCGCCACACCCGGCGTCGTTTCCTCATGCTCTTCGTAGAAATCGGCCAGGGTTCCGAAGACGTACTCCCGGTGGGCAAAGCGCGGGGCGGGAAACATGACATGCCCTACGTCGTTGAGGGGCGTCTCTACATCCAGATGATGTTCTGCAAAGGCTAACACGGGGTGGACACGACGGCCGTCACGCTCAAGCCAATGCTGATCGAAGAAATCGCCCAGACCCGACAAGAAGGTCTCGCAGATTTCCCGGCGCGTCTCCTCATCTTCCACGCCCTTCTCAGTGAGCACCCCATTCAGATGTTCCACCATGACGGACTGAAACGCCATGCCAAAATCGATATACTCTTCATCCCGCGATGCGTCCATCCACGCACTCCTTCTGGTTAATGCGTAGGGCTCAGGCCTTGCTCAGGGGCAGGAGGCGTACAACCGCCTCCCCGGCTCCGGCGCCGCTCAGCACGGCGGTGATATGGTCCCCTTTTTGGAGCACCGTATCACCATTCGGCAATATGTCATTGCCCTGGCGCGCTATCGTAACAAAAAGGCACCGGGCGGGCAGGGGAATCTCTTTGATGGCCTGCCCATCCATTTCAGAGCCTTCCTGCACCACAAATTCCAAAAGCACGGGCTCGCGATGGGCCGGCACATCGGGCTCCGCACGGCTGGCATCGGCATGAAGCAGGGCGTCATAGATGGGGGGCGTCCCCAAGCGTTCCGCCACCACCAGGGCAAAAAGAGACCCTGTAATCAGGGGCAGCAACTGGTGAAAGTCGCCCGTCATTTCGAGAACGAGCACAATGCCGGTAATGGGCGCGCGCACCACGGCGGCGAAGAAGGCGGCCATCCCAATGGCCACAAAGGACTCGGGGATGGGAGCCATGCTGGGGAAGTAGCCCGTGACGGTAATCCCGGCCAGCATCCCCATGCTCGCCCCCATGACGAGCATGGGCGCAAAAATACCGCCTGGAACCCCCGCCGCGTAGCAGAGAATGGTCAGCAGGAATTTGCCCGCAAAAAGAAGGACCAGAAAGCCTATGAATTCAACACCGGCGGCATCGCCATGGAGCATCTGCTTGGTAATTTCGTGCCCCCCGCCCGCCAGGGAAGGCAGGCTCCACGCGGCGAGTCCGACCACCATCCCGACGGCACCGGCCCGCGCCCAGGGGGGCAGTTTCTCTGCCCCTAAGGCCACGCGCTGAAAGTAGAGGAGCGAGCGGGAGAAGCCCGTGCCAAAGACGCCCGCCACCACCCCAATGAGGGCGCACACAGGCAGGGAAGACAGGGGAGCCGCCGGAAAACCGGACGCCTGAAAGACGTTGTCACTCCCCCAGAATGACGTGGCCACAATATCGGCCACGACGGCGGCGATAAGGGCCATCACATAGGTGAGG
>JAUIMA010000115.1 GCA_030432675.1 Candidatus Hydrogenedentota bacterium
GACAACGAGAAGAAATTTGCCGTCAAAAAGAAGCTGACCTCGGCCTTCCGCCGTCTGGCCCCCATCGGGTTGGCCACGACCATCGGCTGGTCCTGTAATTTCCGGACCCTCCGCCACGTGCTGGAGAATCGGACCGACCCCCATGCGGAAGAGGAAATTCGCTATCTCTTCGCCGAGGTATACAACGTGGTCAAAGATCGCTACCCCAATTTACTTGGGGATTACGAAGTAGAAATGGTAGATGGATTGCCTTGGATTAAGACATCCCATCGAAAAATATAGCCAACAATTGAATCAGTAACAGCCGACTGCGGGCCAATATGTCTTCCCGCAGAGGTGGCAAGCTCGCGACGGATATGGGTCAATATCCGCGGGGGTGCTACGCCATCTCTTGCGAAGTGGATGTGGGGGGGCTCTGTTCGGATTAATAGGGAAGAGTGTGTGTACCCTTCGTGGTGGGAGCGTGCACACGGGACTTGGAATGAGGGTATGGGCGCCGCCGAGGCGTCACGGAGATAGATGACAGTGGAACGCAGCCATAACACAGCGGAGACGGGAGTCATGTTTCAGGTACGGGAACACTTTAAGCTGGCCGACGGATTTTTAGCCCAGTATCGTGGGCAACAGCCCGACTGGGGCCCCTTGGGCTATATCACCTTCAAGCGCACCTATGCGCGGGTGGTCGATCAAGAGCAGAACCGTACCGAGGAGTATTGGGAAACCGTGCGCCGCGTAGTGGAAGGCTGTTACACGATTCAGATGAATCACTGTCACGCCCTCAAGCTGCCCTGGAAGCCGGACAAAGCCCAGCGCTCCGCCCAGGAAATGTTCAAGCTCATGTGGGACTTTAAGTTCCTGCCCCCGGGCCGTGGCCTGTGGATGATGGGCTCGGACTACATCTACAAACGGGGCTCCGCCGCACTCAATAACTGCGCCTTTGTATCCACCGACGAAATCGACACCGATTTCGCCGAGCCCTTCTGCTTCCTCATGGATATGTCCATGCTGGGTGTGGGTGTGGCCTTTGATACCAAAGGAGCCGGTCGCCTGAACATCCAGGACCCCCAGATTGGCGAATACACCCACCAGGTGGAAGACTCCAAAGAAGGCTGGTGCGACCTTATCCGCGTCGTACTCAACGCCTATGCCGGCCGCGCCAAAAAGCCCGCCCATATTGACTACTCCAAGATTCGCGCCATGGGTGCGCCGATTCAGACCTTCGGCGGCATCGCCCCCGGACCCGGCCCCATCATTGAGTGCATCGAAAACATCGCCAAGATTCTCGGACCCCGGGCCGGCCATGCCATCTCCTCCACCGACATCACCGATCTGATGAACGTCATCGGTAAGTGCGTCGTTTCCGGAGGCGTGCGCCGCACCGCCGAGTTGGCCCTGGGCGACCCCACCGACACCGAATACCTCAAGCTCAAAGACCCCAAACTCCACGGCGACAAACTCACCGCCTGGCGTTGGGCTTCCAACAACAGCGTCAATGCCGAAGAAGGCATGGACTACTCCAAAGTCGGTGCCCAGACCGCCAAGAACGGCGAGCCCGGCTACTTCTGGAAAGAAACCGCCCAGGCCTATGGCCGCCTCAAAGACGGCGCCACCTGGGCCGACGAAAAAATTCAGGGCACCAATCCCTGCGCCGAGCAGAGCCTGGAATCCTATGAAATCTGTAACCTCGTGGAGACCTTCCCCAGCCGCCACGAGACCCTCGAAGAGTACAAGCGCACCCTCAAGTTCGCCTACCTCTACGCCAAGACCGTGACCCTCATCCCCACGCACAACGAGCGCACCAACGCCATTATGCTGCGGAACCGGCGCATCGGCCTCAGCCAGAGCGGCATCGTCGAAAGCTTCCAGCGTCACGGACGTCGCGAGCACTTCAAATGGTGCGACAACGGCTATGACTATATCGGTAAACTCGACAAGATCTACTCCTCCTGGCTGTGCATTCCCGAGAGCGTGAAGAAAACCAGCGTCAAGCCCAGCGGCACCGTCTCCCTGCTGCCCGGCGTGACCCCCGGTATCCACTACGCCCACTCCGAATACTACCACCGCACCATCCGCGTCGATAAGACCAGCCCCCTCATCGACCCCATCAAAAAAGCCGGCTACCGCGTCGAAGAATCCGTCTATGGCGACAACACCCTCATCGTGTACTTCCCCGTCCACGAGCAATTCTTCGACCGCTCCAAGACCGACGTCTCCGTGTGGGAACAGGTCGAAAACGTGGCGCAGATGCAATACTACTGGGCCGATAATCAGGTCAGCGCCACCATTACCTTCAATCCCCAGGAAGCCAAGGACATCCCCTACATCCTCGAGCTCTATGAATCCCGCTTGAAGTCCATCAGCTTCCTGCCCCTCACCGACCACGACTACGCGCAAGCGCCCTACCAGGCCATCACCCGCGAAGCCTACGAACTCGGCGTCGCCAAGCTCAAGCCCCTCAACTTCGAAAGCCTCAACACCGACGAAGCCCAGGACCTCTTCTGCGACGGCGACAAATGCGAAATCAACATCGCACCCCATTTGCCCGAACAGCAGGAAGTGGAGTTTGACGAAAAGGATGAAGTCCGCCGCCCGGGTTCGAAGAAGGAAGTCGGGGTGTAAGGAGCACATGTTCGCGGGGGCGCTGACAGATTAGATTAGACGCCACGGGGCGCGCAGTGTAAGACGCTGCGCGCCCCGTGTTTGTTGTTTAATGCCAAAGGGCTACCTAAATGAAACGAGATATGGATCTGATCAGGAAATTGCTCATCCGGTTAGAGTCAATTAAGAACGAGGATCAGGCAATGGCTCCCCTAACAGTCGAGGGTTACACGAAGGACCAAATTGGTTACCACAAGTATCTGCTGGTAGATGCCGGATTTGCGGCTGGATACGACGTCACACATGATAGCAGTTTCATAGTCCAATTCGAACTCAGCCACCTTACTTGGGATGGGCAAGAGTTCCTGGCGGCAGCTCGCGACGAAACGCGTTGGATTAAGGCACGAAAGATGGGTGAAGCGGTGGGCGGTGTCGGTGTAACGGTACTCAAGCAGGTTTTGGTGAAGCTTGCTCTTGAACAACTTGGGTAGCCGATGGCTGGTGTCGCCCTTTCAGGGCTGGTCTTCATGGCGCTGATTGTACCCCAGGCGTTGCCTGGGGCTGGGGGCTGCAATGCCCCTTCGGGGCGACAATCGTGACGGCAATGGTGGTCGCGCTGGACTGGGTTGTGTACCGAATCTCGCCCGCGATGTTTTCGCAACAAAGACCACGTTGGTTCCCTCGGCAGTGGTGGATGTATTCCCTGGGGGATTACGACGGCCAAGTCGGTTTTCGGCGTCCTTGTCGCTTATCGGGGCCACGTCGGTTCACTCAGTCTTCGGCCCGAAGGGCCTACACAGTTCAAAAGCCCAGGGCAACGCCCTGGGAACCCGTGAATCTACCCATCATAGAGCCCTGAAGGGGCGAAACAGCTTCGAGGCGGACGTTGTGTAACAGGCTGGGACGTGGACTGTGTCGCCCTTTCAGGGCTGGTCCCGTTTGCTGGCGTTGATACCCAGGGCGTTGCCCTGGGCTGGGAGCTGCAATGCCCCTTCGGGGCGACAATCGTGACGGCAATGGTGATCGCGCTGGAATGGGTTGGGTACCGAGTCACGCCCGCGTTGTTCTTGTAACCAGAACCGCGTGAATTCCCTCGGCGGTGGTGGATGTAATCCCTGGGGGATTACGACGGTCAAGTCGGTTTTCGGCGTCCTTGTCGCTTATCGGGGCCACGTCGGTTCACCCAGTCTTCGGCCCGAAGGGTCTACACAGTTCAAAAGCCCAGGGCAACGCCCTGGGAACCCGTGATTCCGCACCACCCCATAGCCCTGAAGGGGCGGCACAGCTTCTCCTTGTCGGGGAAAACCCCGTACGACCTGCGCGTTCCACCCAACAGGCCACGGCTGTCAATCCCAAACGTAACGTTCGTCATACTCGACGTGGTAATCGTTCAAAAACTTTCGAAACTCCTCTTGGAAGGTCACCTCGCGGTGGTGCTCCTCTTGGTCAAGGATATAGGCCCGCGCCTTTTGGGCGTGCGCCGGGCTTACGGAAAATGCACCGTAACCACCTTGCCAATGAAAGTTCCCAAACTCCGGACCCTGCGTCTTCATCCATTTGGACGACTCCTTTTTCACAACCTCGATCACCTTGCACAGCTCCTCGGCCTTCGAGAGCTCGAAAAGCGCGTGAACGTGGTCCGTCGTGCCGCCAATTTCGATGGCCGGACTTCCCATCTCCGAGAAGATGCCCGCCTGATAGGCATAGAGCCCGGGACGCACCTCGGGCGTGATGGCAGCCTCACGGTGTTTGGTGCTGTAAATCAAATGAACAATAATCTTCGCCAGTGATTGAGACATGCTGCGTTCCCCATTGTGATGCCCGTTCCGGGCGTGTCGTGCCGTAAATATCTGCTGCGGAGTTTTTTGCCGCATTTGATTCCTTATCTAATATCCTAGCATGTGGGGAAAACCTATTTCTGGTGATTGGATTGTTGTATCAAACCCGATTTTGGAAAGGTAGCTGCGTCCCCCTTACAGGGCTGTTCCGGTTGGTTGTTCTTGAACCCCAGGCGTTGCCTGGGGCTGGGAGCAGCAATGCCCCTTCGGGGCGATAGTTGTGCTGGATAGAGCGGACGCGCTGGGCTGGGATGTGGGTTGTGTCGCCCTTACAGGGCTGTTCCTGTTGGCTTTTCTTGAACCCCAGGCGTTGCCTGGGGCTGGGGGCTGCCATGCCCCTTCGGGGCGGTAGTTGCGGGGGCAAAGGCGGTCTGGAAAGAGGCGTGGACTGCGTTGCCCCTTCAGGACTGTTCTTTTCGGTTGTTCCTGAACTCCCAGGCGTTGCCTGGGGCTGGAAGCTGCAATGCCCCTTTCGGGGTGGTAGTTGTGGGGGCCAGGGTGTTCGTACTGATTCACATGAACCCGCGTTCTGTCGCGTTCACGTCGGTTCGCCGCATTTTTGGCCCGAAGGGCCTACACAGTTTATAAGCCCAGGGCAACGCCCTGGGAACCCGTGAATCTACCCATCATAGAGCCCTGAAGGGGCGAAACAGCCTCGAGGCGAGTTGTGTAACAGGCTGGGACATGGACTGTGTCGCCCTATCAGGACTGAGCTTCATGGCGTCGTTTGTACCCGGGGCGATGCCCCGGGCTGGGGGCTGCAATGCCCCTTCGGGGCGGTAGCGTCCACATCGGACAATGGCCAACTGGCGAGACGGCGGAATGTGTGGCACGTCTTCGGCACGTCTTGGCGAGATAGGCCGTGTCTGTTCCGAAGGTAAACGTGAAGAACCACATGCGTCGTAGCAACCGCCAAGTTTCACCCCCGCAGCCTCTTCGTCTACTCCACGTCGGTTCACCCCATCTTCGGCCCGAAGGGTCTACACAGTTCCACAGCCCAGGGCAACGCCCTGGGTACCCGTGGCCTCTCCCACGACATAGCCCTGAAGGGGTGAAACAGTTTCTCCCAGTCGGCGAAAAACGTCGTCGGAAATGAATTCTTCCAGCCGCTTCGGCGGTGATACTTCGTCGCCAGGACCTTGAGTTCTGAGTATTCTCGGCCACGAATCTCGTCTGCCCGGCGCGGAATGGCACCGATGTTTGGCATGCGCGTTGCCTCGGACGGGAGCCTACCTGTTCCATTTGTTCACATCCCCGCGTTCGCCCAAACGTAGATGGGCGTGCCAGCTAGGGCTGACCGCCGATGTCGCCCGTTCGCTCCATGTCCCGATCCCGCCACAAATGCGCTATACTGGGTGGCCCGACGCGACCTGTGGCGCAGCAGGCGGCGCTCGTCGGCTTGATGGTCATCCGGTGCGGACGCTTTGTTGCGCCGGGTCTTTAATTACGTGGAGAGCGTATGAAAAGCTTTACGTCCATGCTCTATTACTATATGGGGCATCGGGGTTCGCGGAAGAATCTCGGGGCATTGGCCCGTTTTATCGTGGTGCTGGTCTTGCTGGTCACGGTGTGCAGTGTGATTTTTCATCTGCTCATGTTGCGCGAAGGCCGGGAATACAGTTGGGTGACGGGCTTCTATTGGACGCTCACGGTCATGTCGACGCTGGGCTTTGGGGATATTACCTTCCACTCTGATTTGGGGCGCGCTTTTTCGGTAGTGGTCTTGTTGACCGGCGTACTCTTTCTGCTCGTGCTCTTGCCCTTTACCTTTATCGAGTTCTTTTACCAGCCCTGGATGGATGCCCAAAAGGCGGCCAGTGTCCCGAAGCGTGTGTCCGACGAGCTCAGTGGCCATGTCTTGTTGACCAATTATGGCCCCATCGAGCGCGTGCTCATCCAACGGCTTGACCAATATGACTATACCTATGTGGTGCTTGCTTCTGATGCGGACGAGGCCCAGCGGATGCACGCCGAAGGGGTGCAGGTAGTCATCGGGCCCCTGGATAATCCGGAAACCTATGAAAATGCGCGCGTCGACCATGCCGCCCTTATTGCGACGACGGGCGACGAGATTCTCAATACGAGCATCGCGGTGGCTGTCCGCGCCGTATCGCAGACGGTGCCCATTGTGGCCCTCGCCCGCCGTTCATCGGCGGTCAGCGTCCTCAAGGTGGCGGGGTGCACGCGGGTGATTGAGTTGGGCGAAATGATGGGGCGGGCTCTTGCACGTCGTGCCAATGGTGGGCCCACGGTGTCCCATGTGGTGGGCCGTTTTGGTGATTTGCTCATCGCCGAGGCCAACGCCGCCGAAACGCCTCTCGTGGGGAAGACGCTGATTGAAAGTGACATCCGTAATCGGGCCAACGTCAACGTGGTGGGCGTCTGGGAGCGGGGCATATTCGAGGCGGCCCGCCCCGACACAGAAGTGGACCAGAACGATGTGGTCTTGTTGGCGGGTTCACAGCAACAACTCAACACCTTCGAGGGACTCTGCCAGCGGGCAGATCGTTCTTCCAACCTTGCCATTATCGTGGGAGGGGGCCGGGTCGGCCGTGCGGTGGCCACGCTGTTGGGCGAGCTGGACATCAACTGGAAGCTGGTCGAATCCGATCACGAGCGGATACGGGACCCGGAACATTATATTGTGGGTGACGCGACCGAGCCCAAGGTGTTGCTGGAGGCGGGCCTCGTGGAAGCCTCGACTATTATTCTGACCACCCGGGACGACGACATTAACATCTACCTGGCGATTTTTTGTCGCAAGGCCCGGCCGGATATCCAGATCATCTGCCGGAGTTCCATCGACCGCAACGTGGCGACCATGCACCGCGTGGGCTGCAATTTTGTGTTGTCCTACGCCTCCATGGGGGCCAATGCCATTTTCAACCTGCTGAAGCGAAGCGATGTGCTCATGGTGGCCGAGGGACTCGATGTGTTCCGTATGCCGTTGCCCGACGCCCTCGTGGGCCGTACCCTGGCGGAATCGGATATACGCCAAACCACGGGATGCAACGTCATTGGCCTTGGTCGCAACAACATTCTCAGTATCAACCCCGATCCCACTACCATACTCTCGGAAGGCATGGAGATCGTCGTCATTGGCACAGTCGAAGCCGAGAATCAGTTTTTGCAAAAGTTTTCGTAAATTTCCTCGGGGGACATTTCTGCGGCCCTGCTTCCACACCCCGCATCGGACCGGTGCGCTCAGGGTGGAATCGTCCTGATATCCACCTCATGCTTTGCCCGGAAGAATTCCAGGGCCGAGTGGGACTCCAGTCTCAGCGTTGCCGTAAAAATGTAAAAATTGGTTTTTGTATAACAGTATTGACATAATCCCGGCCATATGCTACTTTGGGAAGTACAGCAATATGGGCTGCGGCATGCGAGGGCCAGCCAGTGTGAGGGGAAGCGAAAACAGCTTTCGAGAGAATCAAGAGGGCCAATATGACTGTATTGTTTCGATTTGCAACCGCTTTCGCCCTCACACTGGGGGCAGGCTGTACCTTCGCGGCGACCTTTGTCGTCAATTCTATCGGGGAAGATGGAGATTACTTTCTCGGTGATGGGGTCGCCGAGATAGAGCCCGGCACGGGTATCGTCACCCTCTTCTCGGCCATCGAAGAAGCCAATGCCTTTCCCGGACCCGACACCATTATGATCGGGATTCCGACGAATTACTATTGCAATCCGTTGGCCGTAGAACCCGATACGACACGCTTAGCCTATTCCCGCCCCCTTCCCCCCCTGAACGATCCCACCGGTGGTACCACTATTATTGGTGGCGGTAGAAAAACTATGTTCGTGGGTACCAATATGGACTTCAGTCTGGGGGAAACCGAGCACCGGGCGGCGTTTGTGCTGCTTTCGGCAAACAATGTACTAAGCCGCTTCTCGGTCTTCGAATTTGAAGAGAATATGGTTGTAATTGATGGCGAGGCGGCGACGAACAACGTGGTCGATAGCGTGTTTTTTGGGGTGCACTGCGATACATTGCGTGGCCACGGCAGTGGGAAGGACAGTCTACTGATCCAGAGGGGTGCGTCGGGAACCCGAGTGACCGGCTGTCGATTCGGATCCTCCAAGAAAAATGGAATCCGTATTACGGGAGAAGGTACCGATAACAACGTCGTTGTCGGCAGTTATTTGAGCCAGGAAAAGCAGGGCGACCCGGAACTGTGCCATTTCCACGTGGATGAGATAGAGGGTCCCACATTCATCGATCCGTTCGAGGTAGAGGACTGTGGTGACCCGGAGGTGGTAGTTAGACGAATAGGTTTCGCCGTGGATGATTTCAGGGACCAATCGCACTGGCTCAATGAGGAATACGACATCTTGATTGATGGGGGTGCCTCAAACAATATCATCGGGGGGATCGGCTTGGAAAACGCCAATTTCCTGATAGGCCCCAATTGGGAATCGGAATATGTGCTGACCGAGCCCGGCGTCACCAATCTTCTGAAGTCGGGCGAAAAGGAGAACGACGAGCGATTCGGTTCCGGCATCGTAATTGACGGTCCCGACACTGCGGGCAATCAGATTTTCGGAAACTACATCGGGTATCGCAACATTATCGCGATTGAACGCTATCGAAACGGTGCTCTCGTGTACCCAAAACGCAGTCGGGCGGGCAAGGCCGAAAGTGCCATCGTGATTCGGAACGGCGCCCATAACAATACTATCGGTTCTTCCGACCCCTTAGGCCGCAATCGCATCGCCTATAGCATGGGGGATGCCATTGTGCTGGAAGGTGAAGGGACACGGGAAAACAAACTCTACAACAATTATATTCACTCCGAAAAAAACGGCGTTGCTATCCTGGATGGTGCGTCAGACAATCACATCGGCATGACGGGCGAAATTCCCAACTTGATACGCGCTGCAAATTATGGGGTTGATGTGGAAGGGGTCGGAACCCAGCGCAATGAAGTGAAAAACAATCTCTTCGACGGGAACGGGTTCTCGGCCGTGTCCATCTATGGGGGGGCAACATACAATTTCATCGGCGGAAGTGAAACGGGCGAAGGCAATACCATTATCAACAGCGATAGTGACGGTGTTGTTATTTACGACCTTGGCACAGACTTTAATGAAGTCGTGGGAAATCTGATTGCGGACAATGGGGAAATTGGCGTCTTTCTCACGGGTGGCGCGTCCAACAATATCATCGGCGGCACGGAGGCAGGCGCCGGAAATGTGATTCAAGGGAATGCTGTAACCGGCGTAGAGATTCATGATGATGTTACGACCGCGAATCGCGTGCTGGGAAACCGCATCTACGGAAATGGTACCCAGGGCATCTTTATGGTGGATGGTACGTCGGGTAATATCGTGGGGGGTGAGGCAGAGGCGGAGCGGAATGCGGTCTACGAGAATGGGCTTTCCGGCATCGAGATCAATGGTGCGTTGACGTCATCAAACAGCATTCGTCTCAACTCCATTTATGATAACGGGGAGAAAGGAATACTTCTCAGCTTCGGTGCCAACGAAGGTATCCTCCCTCCGGTTATCGAGACCTTTATCCCGGTGGCGGGCACAGCGCCGGCCAACAGTTTCGTGGATATCTATGCGGACGACGCTGAAGAGGGGGAAGTACATATCGGTTCCACGACAACCGATGAGGAGGGTAACTACTCGGTTTCGCTGGACCTTTCTCCCTTCCTTCAGCGCAAGATTACGACAACGGCGACGGACAGTGGGGGAAATACGTCGGAGTTCAGCGCGCCGCTGGATATTATCCCCCCCGCTTTTCTGTCCGAGGCGGCGGACTTTGTGTTGGTGGAAGGGGACGACGGCGCCATCCCCATGACGCTGGAAGGTTCTCCGGAGATTCTGCTGCAGTGGTATTACCGGAGTGCTACGGGCGACTATGCCGCGTTGACCGAGACGGCCGTCACGACCGATACGACGTCGTCGACCTTGTCGCTCCATGGGGTGACGCCGGGTCAGGAAGGCTATTACCAGTGCCGGGCCGATAACGGCCTCGGTGAAGTGCGCTCCCGGGAAGTCTACGTGCGGGTGGTGTCGGCCGGTATCCGGGAGGTGTCGGTGAACACCCTGAGCGACGTATCGGACGGTACGACAAGCAGCATCTCCCGTCTCCTGACGGAGCCCGGTGCGGATGGGGTCATCTCCCTGCGGGAGGCCATTGAAGCGGCCAACACGATGGAAGGAAGCAATAGCATTGCCTTCTCCATTTCGGGTGTTATCTCCCCGACGGCAGCCCTTCCGGCTATCGACGATGCCTCGGGAAGCTTGGTGTTGGAGGGGGGCGGCATGGTGCGCCTGGATGGTTCCACCCTCAGTGGCTCCGAATCGGGGCTGGTAATCACGTCCGGAGAAAACACGATTCGGGGTATGACGATTTACGGCTTCCCTGCACATGGCGTGGAGTTCTCCGGTGCAGATGCGACGGAGAATGTTGTCGCGGATTGTCTGGTGGGTACGGATGGGACGACGGTCTTTCCCAACGGCTCCCATGGAATCATGATTCATGACGGTGCCCACCATAACCTCATCGGAGGGACAACGGCCGGCGATAGCAACCTCATCGCCGGTAATGGCCACAGCGGTGTAGTGCTGTCCGGTGCGGGTACGACGAATAACCGGGTGGAAGGCAACCACATCGGCCGCATCTCCGGGGACTCGCCAACGAGTGGAAATACGTTGGCCGGCATACGATTGGAAGAGGGCGCTTCAGACAATCTCATCGGGGGCGAAGAGACGGGTGCGGGCAATAGCATCGTGGGGAATACGGGTATTGGGGTTTGGGTCGTGGGCACCACCACGGCGGGTAATTCCATTATCCACAACGCCATCTACGATAACGGTGACCTGGGAGTCCGTCTTTTTGACGGGGGGAATGGCGCTATCGTCCAGCCCGTGGTGACCTCCATCGATCCCATTCGGGGCACGGCCCCGGCGGGGAGTGTGGTGGACTGCTACATCGATTTGGCGGAAGAAGGAGAGACCTTCCTCGTGCGTCTCCAGTCCGACGAGACGGGAGCCTTCACGACGTCCCTCGATTTGACGGAATTCGATAGTCACTATCTCACGGTGCTGGCCACGGACACGGCGGGCAATACGTCGGCCT
This sequence comes from Candidatus Hydrogenedentota bacterium, assembly GCA_030432675.1. Lineage (GTDB taxonomy): Bacteria > Hydrogenedentota > Hydrogenedentia > Hydrogenedentales > JAEUWI01 > JAEUWI01. Next base: position 11,527 of record JAUIMA010000115.1, read on the forward strand.
TCAGCCGGGGGGTGGCGATCGACTACTCGGCCCCCACGATTACGCTCAACGGCTCGTCGGCCCTCACGGTGGCCTGTGGGACGACCTACACCGATGCGGGGGTCCGGGCCGAAGATAATATTGATGGCAATATCACGACCTCGGTCATTACCACCATCGTCGATGCTTCCGAACAGCCCCTGGAAAGCCTGACCGGCGTGGGGCCCGGTACCTACCGCATTCACTACGACGTGACGGATAGCGCGGGCTATGCCGCGACACGGGTAACCCGTACGGTGACGGTGGTGGACGCGACCGCACCGGTGGTGACCCTCAACGGCAGCGCGACCCTGAGCCTGTCCTGTGGGCAGCCCTATGAGGAAGCCGGTGCCACAGCCCTGGATAGCTGCGAGGGCGAAGTGGATGTGGTGATAGGGGGCACCGTAAATGCCTCCGTACCCGGGGTCTACACCCTCCAGTACAGCGCGACGGATGGTGCGGGGAATACCTCAACGCCCCTGGAACGTACCGTAACGGTGGCCGATACCCTGGCTCCGGTGATCAGCCGGGTGGGGGATGAAGCCATTACCGTTTCCTGCGGGGTGGCCTACATGGACCCCGGTGTGACGGCCCTGGACGATTGCGAAGGAGACGTGGCGGTCCAGGTGGGGGGTATGGTGGATGTGACCCGTGCGGGCACCTACCTTTTGAGTTATGAAGCGTCGGACAGTTCGGGCAACCGTGCCCAGCCCATGAACCGTCAGGTGACCGTGGTGGATACGACCGCCCCGGTGCTGCGCCTCAATGGGGAAGCCGACGTAGTCCTTTCCTGCGGGGAAGCCTACGTGGAGCGGGGGGCGACCCTGACCGATACCTGCGACCCGGGGGCTGCGGTGGTAATGACCGGCAGTCTGCGTACCGATACGGTGGGCGTCTATACGCTGGCCTACGACGCCACGGACAGCGCGGGGAACGTGGCAGAAACGGTTTACCGTACGGTGACCGTCCTCGGTGATGGTGCACCACAGATTCTGCTTAACGGGGATGAAGCGGTGACCCTCACCTGCGAAACGGAGTACCGCGATTTGGGTGCCCGTGCGGTGGATGCGTGCCTGGGCGATATTACGGCCTCGCTGGTGGTGGATAACCCCGTGCGCAGTGGGGTGCCCGGTTCCTATCTCGTGACCTACACGGTCACCGACGGTGGGGGCACGGCGGCGACCCCCGTGACCCGCTCCGTGACTATCCAGTCATGCTCCCGTCCCTGCGACACCCTGTGTGTGGGCGAGGCCGACGACCTGGTGGATGTGGACGGCGATGGCCTGTCCAAGTGCAAAGAAATCTGTGTGGGTACCAGCGACAGCAATCCCGATACGGACGGGGACGGTATGAGCGACGGCTACGAATATACCCACCAGCTCAATCCCCTGATGGCCGATGGGGACCTCGACCCGGATCTGGATGGGGTGGTGAACCTGGACGAGTTTCTGGAAAACGGTTCCCCCCGGAATCCGGCGACACCGGTGACCAGCTACTTTGTACACCCGGCGGGGAGCGACGTGGCGCGTGGCGGCAGCCGTACGGAGCCCTGGCAAGGACTGGGCTATGCCCTGTCCCGGGTCAACGCATCAGCGGGCCATCCGGTCCATATTTATCTGAGCGAAGGACACTACGACGAAGCGGTCACCCTCAAATCCTATGTAACCGTTTCTCCCCTCTATGACGGGGTGGTGAGCCTCACGGGTCCGGTGACCCTCCCTGCCCACAGTCACCTGAAGGGGGTAGACGTGCTGGGTACGGGCAGCGACACGGCCCTGGTTTTCCTCACCGGTGGGGCGGCG
>JAUIMA010000116.1 GCA_030432675.1 Candidatus Hydrogenedentota bacterium
GCCTCGAGCTGCCGCAGGGCGCGAAGATCGGGACTTCCAGCACCCGGCGCCAGGTACAGCTGAAGGCGGTGCGGCCCGATCTGCAGTTGGTCGATCTCCGCGGCAATGTGCCCACACGCCTGAAGAAGCTCCACGACGAAGGCCTGGATGCCATCGTTCTGGCCGCCGCGGGCCTGAACCGCCTGGGCCTTTCCGATCACATTACAGCGCTCCTGCCGCCCGAGCAGATGCTCTCCGCGGTGGGGCAAGGGGCGCTCGGCATCGAAATCCGGGCGGATGACGACGCGCTCAAGGCGCTGCTCGAAAAGATTCACGATCCCGTAACAGCCGCCGCCGCGGCCGCGGAGCGGACACTCCTCGCGGCCATGGGCGGGGGATGCCAGGTGCCTCTCGGCGCCCTGGCGACGGTGACAGGCGACCGTATCCACCTCCAGGCCTGCGCGTGCAGCCCGGACGGCCGGGAGGTTGTCCGAGCGGAACGCAGCGGCCCGAAAAGCGATCCCGCGGCTGTCGCCCGCGGTGTGGCGGTCGGTCTGATCGAAGGGGGCGCGGCCGCCTTCATCAAGCAGGTCGCCCTGGACGCGCTCAAGCCCAGGCAGCCGCTGGCGGGGAAGACCATTGTCGTGACGCGGGCGGAAAACCAGGCCAGCACCCTGTCCGAAGAACTTGCCGCCCTCGGCGCCGCGGTCATCGACTTCCCGACCATCGTGCTCCATGGCGTCCGGCCGGAACAGCCTGTAGCGGGTGCGGGCGCCTACGACTGGCTTATCTTCACCAGCGCGAACGGCGTCGAACATTTTGTGGAAGCCCTTAAGCGGGACGGCCGCACCCTGGCGGACTACCGCGCCGCGGCCTTCTGCGCGATCGGCCCGGCCACCGCTGCCGCGCTCCGGGCGCACCAGGTACCGGTCACCCTGACGCCGGAGACGTATGTCGCCGAGGCGATCCTGGACGGCCTGCGGCGATTGGAAGACAGCCTCGCGGGGAAGCGCTTTCTCCTGCCGCGCGGCAACCTGGCGCGGCCCTCACTGCCGGATACCCTCCGGGCGGAAGGCGCCGAGGTCACCGAGTGCGTGGTCTACGAGACGGTGATGCCGGACATCCCGGCGGGGGCGGTTGAGGCGATGCTGGACCGCAAGCCGGATGTGGTGGCGTTTACCAGCTCTTCCACCGCCCGGAATTTCGCGTCGGCCCTGGGGAAGGAGCGCCTGGCCTCGCTCGGCGCCACGTACGCCAGCATTGGCCCCATAACCACCGCCACGGCGGAGAACGACGGCATGCCCATAGCGATCGAGCCCGAACGTCACGAGATACCGGCGCTCATCCATGCGATAATCGAATGGGCGGAAACGCGCGCCGGGAACTGACCGACCGGACCCCGGCGTAGAAGCAGGAGAATCGAGGCCGCGCCGTTTTCCCCGCGGCCCTGTGCCGGAGATCAGCCATACATAGGTGTTACGTGTACCGTTTTCCCCACGGGAATCACGATGTCCCCGCGGAAGCATCGAGCCCGCGTTCCCGGGTTACATTGCATATGCCCCTTACAGAATAGGACTGGGAAGTCCGCTTGCTATACCACGGCCCGAGTTCGCGCCAGTCCCCTAGAGGAGATACCCCATGTTCCCCATGACCCGCATGCGCCGCCTCCGGCGGAATGAAACCTTTCGCCGCATGGTGCGCGAAACGGAGTTGCATGTTTCCGACCTCATTCTTCCTCTCTTCGTCCGCCCCGGAAGCAACGTCCGCAACCCCATAAAATCCATGCCCGGCCAGTTTCAACTCTCCGTGGATACCCTCGTCGAGGAGTCGAAAGCCATCCGGGATCTGGGCATACCCGCTATTATTCTTTTCGGCATCCCGAAGATGAAAGACGCCCTCGGCTCCCAGGCCTATGCGGCGGACGCCATTGTGTGCCGGGCGGTGGAGGCGGTAAAGAAGGCGTGTCCGGAGCTCTGTGTTATCACCGATGTCTGCATGTGCGAATACACGGATCACGGCCACTGTGGTGCCATTGAGCCCAACCGCGATGGCCGCCCCGATGTGGACAATGACAAGACCCTCGAGTTGCTGGTGAATGAATCCCTGGCCCACGCGCGTGCCGGGGCCGACATGGTGGCCCCCTCTGACATGATGGACGGGCGTATCGGCGAAATCCGGATGGCCCTCGATGAACACGACCTGAGCGACGTGCCGGTCATGGCCTACAGCGCTAAATTCGCTTCGGCGTTCTATGGTCCCTTTCGGGATGCCGCGGAGTCGCCACCCAGTTTTGGGGACCGCCGCTCCTACCAGATGGACCCGGCGAATCTGAACGAGGCCATGCGGGAAATTGAGCTGGACATCGAAGAGGGTGCCGACATTGTCATGGTGAAACCGGCCCTGCCCTATCTCGACGTCATCCGCTGGGCCGCCGATAATTTTGACCTGCCCATCGCGGCCTATAATGTTTCTGGCGAATACGCCATGATCAAGGCGGCGGGGGCCAACGGCTGGATTGATGAGAAGAAGGCGGCCATGGAGTCTTTGCTGGCTATCAAGCGGGCGGGGGCGAAGATGATCTTGACCTACTGGGCCAAAGACGCCGCGAAGTGGCTCGCTGAGAAATAGCCGTCTATCGTGACGGGTGTTTGCGTGAGACGAACCAACCGGCAGAAAGTGGTTTTTACTCCCATTCGGGGAAAGGTCAGTTGGAAATGCCGACACCCTGGAGTGCGGCAGCTTGCTGCCGCTTTTCCCCGGGGAGCTTGCTCCCCACCGCTGGGCGCACGTCGCACCGTCGCCCACTTACCTTCGCCGTGAGCAAGCTCACTCCGTAAGAGCGCAAGCAAGCTTACGCACTCCAAAGGGTTCACCAATTTAGTGGGGGCAGAGGGTGGCCTTGGGGGCAATTTAAGGAGTGGAATGAAGGCAAGGGCTATCGCCCCTCGTCCGTGGCAGCCGAGGTGTTTTTTGCAGGGGGTACGTCATGCAATTTGAATATTCAATATGCAATCTGCACGAAGCTCCTCACGTGGCGGTCTTCTGTAGCTGGGCCAGGATCCGTTGTTCCCGGACCATGAGCAGGTCGCCCGCCTGACGGAGGGCGAAGGGATACACGAAGGCCGTCAGCGCCAGGAATGCCAGGGAGAGTAGGGGGCCCACGGGATAGTCCACGATGCCCCAGCGGCTGAAGAATCCGGCGACGAAAAGGCAGAGGGCCGTGGGCAAGACCAGCAGCGCGATGATGACGGGCATGACAAGGGCTACGATTAAGACGCGTGCGTGCTGTTTACGCATCATGTTGCGCCCAATGGTCATGGGCGCGAGGATGGAGACGAAACTTCCGGCAAGGCAGAAGTTGAGGAAAAGCTGGGCGATCTGGAGTACGCTCACGAGGGCCGTTTCCAGGCTGAGACTGAAATACCAATTGCCAAAGAGGGAGAAGGCCAGCCCCATTCCCCCGGCGAGGGGCACGAGGGCCAGGTGGTAGGCCATGAGAATGCGGTGGCGGGGCGTGGGGAGGAGGATAAGGGTGCGAAAACCCCGCTGGTCCATCCCGAAGAGGTTGAAGAAAATCCCGCTGAACATAAAGAAGGGCCAGAGAATCGCCACCACGGGGAGTCCGAGATCCTGGCCATAGATCACCGAGCGGCTGTTGGCCACAGCGAGGAGGATGATGAGCCCGATGGGGGCGAGGAGCATGGTGCGCACCTGGGGGTGGCGTGCGAAATTCAGGAAGAGGGCCTGGGCGAGGGCCGTGGTCTCCGGGTTGAGCAGGGGGATGACGCGGGCGGTCAGCGGACGGCGCGGCGGGCGTGCGGGCCGTTCCTGGTGCTTGCGCTCGGACGCCGTGCCAAAGCCGTAGGCCACGGTGGTGCGATAGCCGAGGAAATAGCCCAGGGCACCGAAAAGGGCCAGGCCCAGGAGGGGCGTCCAATAGGGCCCCGTGCCCGTGAGCACCCGGGTCATGGACAGTGCGAGCCAGCCGCCCGGGTGGAAACAGGAGCTCTGCGCGACCCATGCCATTTGCTCCGGACCGCTGAACCACCCTGCCATACTTTCGACATGGTCGCGGTCTACGAAGTAGTTACTGATGATCATGGGCAGGAACCCGATGCTCATGAAAAAGAGGGGCAGAACGGTCAGGAGGAGCCGTCGTCGTCGCTTGTTCTCCATCCAGACCACCAGCAATCCCCGCAGGTAATAGGCCCAGGAGGCGGAGAGGAAGAAGAAGGTCATGGCCGCCAGCAGGCCACGGAAGATGCCCTGCCCGGTGTGGTAGTAAATTCCCGTTAGGAGTCCGATTGTCGCACCGATGTAAAAGAGGGACGTAAAGCCCACGAGCGACACGACGAAGTTGATGGCGTTTACGATGGAGAGGGGCACGGGGAAGTGGATCATCTTGCGAATGTCGATCACATCCGAGCGCTGCACCTCCATGACGAGTCCCCAGAACCAGCCGATGCCATAGACCACCATGACGCCGTTGAGGGCGAGGAGGGCGATGGGGCGGGGTTGTTCGGGGAGCCACAGGGCACCAAAGAGATAGAAGACCCAGGCGAGGGCCGCCGCTGCCACACACGCCGCCATGACCACAAAGCCCAGGAGAAAATAGGCGATGAGCTTCCCCTGGGTCACCGCGTGGCGCACCAGATGAAACTGGAGGATAAACAGGGCCTGGATATAGGCCATCAGACCGCCCGCCCACCGAGCCACGAGAGACCCGCCACGTCCGTCTGCCCCCTGCCCACAATGTGGACGAAACGGTTTTCGAGGGTATCGCCCTCCGCCACCTCGGCGATGGGGCCCTGGGCAATGAGTTCGCCCTGGTGGATAATGCCCACATGGGTGCAGAGCTGCTCCACAATCGTGAGGATGTGGGACGTGAGAAAGATGGTGCGCCCCTGGGCGGTCATCTGTTGAAGGACCTCTTTGATGGTGCGCGAGGCCACGGCATCGATGCCTTCGAAAGGCTCATCGAGGAAGAGCAAGTCGGGATCGTGAATGAGGGCCGCCGCCAGGGAAATCTTCTTCTTCATGCCATGGGAGTATTCGAGGATGAGGGTCTTCCGCGCATCCGTCAGGCCCAGCAGTTCCAGGAGCTCCTCCGTGCGACGAAGGGATACGGCCGCCGGGAGCTTGTACATGCGCCCCACGAAGGCCAGGTATTCCCGGGCCGTGAGGTTTTCAAAGAGGCAGAGGTCTTCCGGCACCACGCCGATGCGCCGCTTAATCTGGAGCGGCTGGCGGGTCAGGGGGATGCCCAGGAGCCGCGCCTCGCCCGACGTGGGGGGTACGATGCCCGTAAGCATCTTGATGGTCGTCGACTTACCCGCGCCATTGGGACCGAGGAAGCCATAGAAGCAGCCCTTTTCCACCCGGAGGTCGAGGCCCTTCACGGCGACGACTTCCTCGTAGGTCTTATTGAGGCCATAGGTTTCGATGCTGTATTCCATACGTGCTCCCTTGGGGCGATAGGCCCGGACCGTGACGTGGGGTCATCATAGCAAAGGTGGGGTATGGGGGCGAAGGTGGGGCGGCAGTGCGGCGAATGGTTTGGCAATCGCATTGAGGAGGCATGAATGTGACCGTCGTGCCACGCTATGCTTTGGGCTTGGTTGGGCGTTAGGTAGTCTATGGGATGCTTCCGAGTCGAAGGGTGCCGTTTTCAGTTGAGCTGGGCTTCCGAAGTTTGTGGTAATGGTGGGCACCAGCTCAGTATCCTATCGACTCTACTGGGAATATAATCTACCTACTGAAAAGGGGGATACACTTCATGCGCATGAGTAGGAGTGCGACACGACAAGAAATGGGTTCGCTTCAAATCTCCCATACATTCACGCGGCTGGGTCTTCTGATTGTTATGGCGTTCGTGGGGGCGGTAGGTGCCCAGGATGTCGATCTGGACTTTGCCGTGAGTGTAGGAGGGTCGGGGTATTTGGACTCCGGTGTTTCTATTGCAGTGGATGACTCCGGTAATGTGTATACTGCGGGAATTTTTGAAGACACCGTGGACTTCGATCCCGGCGAAGGGACGTTCTTTCTCACAAGTGTTGGTCATGAGGACATCTTTGTTCAAAAATTGGATTCTTCTGGAAATTTTGTCTGGGCCGGGGCCTTGGGTGGGGAAACCTCAGAATTCACTCCCGACATCGCGGTGGATGGTTTGGGCAATATGTACATTACGGGAGGATTCAATTACAAATCGGATTTCGATCCCGGACCGGGGGTGCACGAACTTCAAAGTTTAGGAGGGCATGATGTTTTCGTGTTAAAACTGGATTCAGCGGGGAATCTCGCGTGGGTGGCGCAAATGGGGGACGGATTCTCGAGCCAGGGTACGAGCATTGTGGTAGACGATGCCGGTAGCGTTGTCGTAACAGGCTCCTTTGATGGCACTGTGGATTTCGACCCGGGTCCAGGGGACTTTTTGCTCTCGGCTCCGAGGCCGGATGACTGGCCGGACTATTTTGGTTTCTGGTCCCCCTTTGTTTTGAAGTTCGATGGCGATGGTAGTTTTGTGTGGGCCAATTCCTTTGACGGACTCGGTCGTGGGGAGGAAATTGCGATTGATTCTGCTGGAAACGTTTACTGCGTGGGTAGTTACTACGGTACAATCGATCTTGACCCCGGTGTGGGCACTCACACGTTCACGAGCGTTGGTCATATGGATATTTTCGTGACAAAGCTGACGGCAACGGGTGAACTCGTTTGGAGTAAATCCTTTGGGAACGAAGGTAATGACTTCGGTCGGGGTGTTGCAGTGGATAGCAATGGAAATGTTTATATCACAGGCCAATCGGAGGGAACGGCAGATTGCATTCCCGATTTACTGGCGGATGACAGTGATGAGCTGGAAGTCGCTGACGTTTTCATGGTCAAACTGGCTCCGGATGGAGCGCATGTGTGGACCCAATCGATGGGTTGCATGGACAGCGTGTCTTGGATCAGCGTTCCTGCCAACAAATTCGTGGTGGATGCTACGGGAAATGTATACAGAACGGGGTCTTACTGGGGTAGGGTGGATTTCGATCCCGGACCGCGTGTGGTGAACCTGCCGAATACAGGTACTCTTCCGGGTGGCTACCTGCAAAAACTGGATACCGATGGCAAGTTTGTTTGGGCAAAGTCGATGGGTGGAAGAGGCCAGGGTGAAGCTATCGCCCTCGACGATTCGGGTAGTGTCTACGCCACAGGCTATTTCATTGGGGCCGTCGATTTTGATCCGGGCACGGGCACAAGGAGAATAACTAGTAGGGGAAGGTTCGATGCCTTTGTCGTCAAGCTCAGTCTGGTGGATAGGAAGCCCGCAGTCATTGCCGAAGTGCTGCATGACCTGGTTCCATCTTCGTACCAAGATGGTGAAGGTGGACTGGACTTCCAAATGGCATCCGAGTACCAACCATCCTTGACGCGATTCCAATTCGATGATTGGGACGCCAACGACGATGGCCTATTGAGCCGTGATGAGCTGGCGGCCCGGGTGAATGACGTATATGGCTGCTACGCGAGTCGGGAAAGCGTGTCCAACGGGATTCAACAGAATTTGGGCGATGTGTTCATATTGGGATTGGCGTTCGGGGTCCTGGGTTGCGGGCGTATTCTGTATCGGGAAGAACATAGGGACTGCTTGCCATGACAGACTATCCCCCGTTTTGTTGATTTGCTCGTAGTTATCGTTCCCATGCTCTGCGTGGGAATGCGTTTTCCTGCGCTGCGCGTAGGGAGCAAGGGGTTGCCGTAGGGGTTGGGGAGTCCGCCGGAACCATCGTGGTCTGTCGACGCGGAGCGTCGTGATTGGCATTCCCACGCAGCGCATGGGAACGAGAAAGAATTTTCCCACAGGTTCAAGCGAACTCAGATGTCCACGATTCTAATTCACACCACCAGCAGCCCGTTGCAGAAGGCGCGTAAAGACTTTTTACAGCCGGTTGTCAGCCCCCCTGAACTTCATAGAGAACGTTTTCGCCATCCCAGAACAGATAGAGTACACCGGCGTCTGCGATAGTGAGCCGCTCGTTGTGCTTGCTTCGGGGATCGTCGTAGGGATCTTTCCGACCAACGTACGGATAAGGGGCCCCAAGTTCGGTCCAATCCGTACACAGTTGCCCGATGAAGGCCGGGCCATCGGCTTCTCCAAAACGTCGTCCCCATTCGGAAGTGGAAGCTCCCTGTTCCCACGCGGGGATTCCACCAATCTTCGATGCCTTCACAATCGCAGGCGGACAGCCCCTCGGGTTGCCATGTTTGTCGGCCCATTCTGTGGTGTAGGCGTCGAAGAGGTCTTGGTGGTCTGAGTAACGTAGTCGCTTGCCGTGGAGAGGGCTCAGAAAGAAGGGCACATCGGGTGCATGTTCGCGCGCAATGACGTCGGCCGGAGCCACTCGGGATGTGTCTACAAACACAAAGGCGAATTCGTCGGACAGATTGTATTTTATGGGCCCATCTTGCTCAGGTTTCGACACTTGTTCCATACCGCGCTTGGCGCGAATTCTGCTCTCGATCTCCCACATCGTGCAGGCTTCCGAAAACACCAACAGCAGATCGCGGGGCAGCGACGGCAGGCAGTCTTTAGAATCCGCCAGATTGAATTGGGCCACGAAGGACTGTGGTCGGCCTTCGCCGGTTACGGGCCAGGCCACGTTACGGGTGAGATAGGGTAGTCCGCCAATCTTGGTGCCTGCGGGATTCTCCGGTTCATCTACGGCCCACACGTAGACGTCGGTCGGGATGCCGGACGTCGGGTCCAGATCCGGCCAGAGATATTTCCGAATCAGGTCAGTGAATACCATTGACTCAGGTCCCGTGACACCGATTCGATAGAGCGGCTCCTCTTTCTTTGGTTTCGGCGCATCACCCAACGCGGTTTTTATTTTGCTTAGGAGACCGGAGGGTTTCATCTCAAAATCGCTGTAACCGCGCATGACCGAATACCGATTCTTGGGGTGGGAATAGAACTCGGACCAGTAATCAATATCGAAAAGGGTCTTGATTGCCATAAGTTTGTCTCCGAGAATAACACATACGCCTGAATCGAATTGGTGGGTAATTGTTGTAAATAAACGAAGATAGACTTCGAACAAATCTAAGTGGAGAAATTTCAATGTACTACGTTCTTTTACCAAAACAGCAACGAACACAAAAGGATTTCTCATGACCAGTTTATCGGTTCGTTTGACGGAATGCGAGTTGGCCGAGAGTAATTGCTCGTTCCCATGCTCTGCGTGGGAATGTCTTTTCCTGCGCTGCGCGTAGGGAGCAAGGGGTTGCCGTAGGGGTTGGGGAGTCCGCCGGAGCCATCGTGGTCTGTCGACGCGGAGCGTCGGGATCGGCATTCCCACGCAGCGCATGGGAACGAGAAAATTAATCTTCCAGGCTGACGTAGCGTGCCCTCGATTTGCCAAGCAGAGCGAAGCGATAAAAAGTTGGCAATGGGTATTCCAAGGTGCTACTCGTGGCGTCTCGCTCCACTAACGGGTTTGAGCGAGCGACGTGACAGGCTGGAAGCCTATCCCACCTTGGCTGACTCGGATAGAGGCCACGGCCTCCGGTGCGTTCTTCTTCTCCCTTGTTGCTCGCTGCGCCTTGGCCGATGATTTGCCGTTGAAGTCCCTTCACCCACAAACTTCCCCCGCTTCGCTCCTCCGTTTGAGGGTGGCACCCATGGGACGTGAGGCGGGTGGCACCCATGGGACGTGAGGCGGGTGGCACCCATGGGACGTGTCAGGCTTGCGGCTGTCGCAGGGCAGGCCCTTCAATCATTCCATTATTAATTCTCCATTCTACATTCTAAATTCCCATATGTTATTCTAGCGGCGCTGCGTTTTCTCCTTGCCTTTCGGGGGGACGGAGAGAACGCCCTTTGCAACACCCTCCCAACACGGCTGGAGAAAGACCACTATGTTTGCCAACAGAGAACAGAAAGTTGCCGCGCGACCCCAGGAGGCCCTGAATGTGGCTATCATCGGGTGCAGCGGTATGGGACGTATCCATGCAGAGATGGCGGCCAATTGTGGCCTCAACATCGCCATTTGCGCGGACAAATCGAAGAAGGCTGCCTCGGAGTTGGCGGCGAAGTATGGTGCCAAGGCCATGACCGATGGCCTGAAGGCGGCGGCGCATAAGGACATTGATTGCATCCTCATTGCGACGCCCACGCCGACCCACCTCATGTTTGTGGAGGCGGCGTCGAAGGCGGGTAAGCACATTTTCTGCGAAAAGCCCCTCGCCCGCACGACGGCGGATTGTAAAAAGGCCATCGCAGCGGCGAAGAAGGGCAAGGTGAAGCTCTTCGTCGGCCACGTGGTGCGTTACTTCCATGAATTCGAAGGAATGAAGGCCCAGATCGAGGCCGGTAAAGTGGGTGAGCCGGGCTATGTGAAAATCTACCGTGGTGGCATGTTCCCCGGCGGTCCCAAGGGTTGGTTTGCCAATTACGACATGAGCGGCGGCGTGACCTTTGACTGCGCCATCCACGATATGGACTGGGTCCGTTATGTTTTTGGTGAGCCCGAGCGGATTTTCTGCCAGGCCCTGCTGAAGAATGAGCCGATTCCCATCGATTATTCCCAGAGCAACATCCGCCTGAAAAACGGCATGATTGCCACCATCATCGGCACCTGGGCCCACCCGAGCGGATTCCAGGTCAAGGCGGAAATTTGCGGCGACGGCGGGATGATCCAATACGACAGCAAAGAGGCCCCCATCAGCACCATGGTGCGCGACACGGGCGATGGTCCGAGCATGATGGTGCCGGCGAGTCCGGTGGCCGAGAGTCCCTATCAACGGGAATGGGAAGACTTTATTTCCTGGGTGCATGACGATAAGCACCAGCCGCGGGTTACGCCAGAAGATGGCATGATTGCCGTGAAGATGGCCGAAGCCGCATTGAAATCCTCCGCAACCGGCAAGCCGGTCAAGCTGTAGATACGGGGGCCATACATGTTGCAGAGCACTCCCAACCCATTCTTGTCGGCGGTGTCGGCGCTCTTATTCCCCTCCTGGGAGGGGTTAGGGGTGGGTTTCGGCCGGTGCGGGAATCGACCCACCCCCGGCCCCTCCAAGGAGGGGAGCTGCTCGGTATCGCGAGCCCACAAAACGATTGACCGTGGTCACACCACGTTAAGGAAGGCATTTTCCCATGGCTAAGATTGGAATACTGAGTTTCGCCCACATGCACGCCCAGAGTTATGCGGCGTGCCTCAATGCCCTGCCCAATGCCGAGTTGGCGGGAATCTGGGATGACAACCCCAAGCGGGGGAAGGCTATGGCGAAGGACTTCGGAACGAAGTTCACCGCTAAGCTGGATAAGTTCCTCGCGGGAGATATGAACGGCGTCATCGTTTGCGCCGAGAACGTCAAACACCGGGAGCTCGTGGAAGCGGCGGCAAAGGCAGGGAAGTGGATTCTCTGTGAAAAACCCCTCGCCCCCACGGTGAAAGAATCGAAAGAAATGATCGCGATTTGTAAGAAGGCGGGTGTCGGACTCGGCACGGCCTTCCCCTGTCGCTTTGCGCCTACGCTGATGGATGCACGGGCCCAGATTCAGTCGGGTGCCTTTGGCGAAATCCTGGCCATCGCCTGCACCAACCACGGACAGTGTCCCTTCGACTGGTTTGTCGACGAGAAACTTTCCGGTGGCGGCGCGACCATGGACCACACGGTCCACGTGGCGGATGCGTTGCGTTGGATTATGGAAAAGGAATTCACCAAGGTCTACTGTGAGAAGGGCAACCTGCTCCACAAGAAGACGATGAAGACCGACGACCTGGGCATGCTCAATCTCGAGATGGAGGGGGGCATCCAGGTTTCCCACATCGCGAGCTGGAGCCGGGCCAAGTCTTACCCCACCTGGGGGGACGTGACCATGGAGTTCATCGGGACGGGTGGCGTGCTGAATGTGGATGCCTTCAATCAGAAGGTGAACGTCTACAACGATGAGACCATGCGCACCGAGTGGGCCCCCTACGGCGACAACCCGGATCTGGGTTTGGTGAGTGACTTCGTCAACGCCTGCGACGAACGCATCGCACCGAGCGTGACGGGTGAAGACGGCCTCCGTGCGACCGAAGTGACGGTCGCGGCCCATAAGTCGGCTGATTCCAAACGGATGGTGAAGATCTAGTCGGACGACGACAAGAGTAAGCGAACGCATAACCGCCGGTCCTGTGATGGGGCTGGCGGTTTTTTGTGCTATGTTGGCGCAGAGCGCGGCGTATCGCTTCAATCCACGAACCGCAACGACTATTTACTTAATTCATAATATTCTAATTATAAACAAACCCGGTCTGTTTTGGAACGAAAATTCGATATCGGATGGAGATTAGGTCCGCTTTCAGGTCTGAACCTGAAATAAGAGTTTTTATATTTCAAGTTGGGGTGCTAGATTGAAATAAGATTTTCCATATTTCAAGTTGGACGACTGAAACTGGTCATCATACCGTTGCGCCACTCCCGCTATGGAGTAAGCGTTTCAAAACAATCCAAATATGGCCGACACTGAAATTGGCGATTTCGCCCAAAGCCGGTCGCTTCTTGTAGCAAGCCCATTTTTTCGAAATCCTCCACCAAGACGCTTGCCGTATTGAACGACACGTCGAGCACTTCCGCTGCTTCGGCTATCGTACATACCGGGTTGTCATATATATACGCCAGGAATCGCGCACCGTTTTCCGCCCTGCGACCGAGCCCCAGAATCAGCTGGTCGTGTTCCTGCTTCATTTCAAACAAACGCTCCAACGTTTCTTTGCCATTCCGCGCCGTCTCGATGACCGCCTGGAGAAAAAAGCGACACCACTGACCGATATCATTCGAGGCGCGGGTCCGGGAAAGGGCGTCGATGTAGTTACGAACTTCGATTTGGTCGTCCCGACGTTCTGGTGCGATGTCCTTGGGATCGAGAAAGACTTCCTCCATTTCCGTCTGCGTCCCTTCGATGCGGCTGGACATGGTGGCCTCCTTGGCCACGTGCATGTGGATGAACTGGTCCACGTTGGGCGCGATTGTGGTCATGGCGTTCAGTTCGCCGAGGGTGCGGTTGGCTTCCGCAAGCAATACGTTGATACGCGGATCTTCCCAGTGCCACTCCTGATTGATCAGCGTGGGCTGAAAGCTCTTGTACTGGTATTGCGGCTTGAAGTGGCCAGCTTGGAAGTCTTCGAATTTCATGGGGGATTCCGGGAATCATTGTTGTATTGGGAAACGTGACTCATGGTACAGCGGCCTATGCGCATATCGTAATCGATTGGAAGGAGCCAACTACAGCTTGTAAAACCACATAAAGGTGTAGTCCCGATCCCAGTTGTTGATGTCGTCGCCGCCGCCGAGGTATTCGTCGGG
>JAUIMA010000117.1 GCA_030432675.1 Candidatus Hydrogenedentota bacterium
GTTGGAAGGGGAAGTCAGCGCCCGGGATGAGCTCTTGAAGGAAGCCCAGGAGGCCACCGCCCAACTGCAATCGACCCTCGAATCGGGAGAAGCGACCGCCCAGGAACAAGAGCAGCGCATCGCCCGGAAGCAAGAAGAATTTGAACAGTTACAGGCCGAGCTGGAAAATCAAAAGCACGCGCTTGAACATGCAGATTCGGTGCAGGAAGGTCTTAAGACTGAGCTACTCGCGGTACAGCGCGAAGCGGAAGGAATCCGTGAAAAGTACCGGGAAGGACTCAGCACAGAGGCCGCACTAGCCCTGCGTCAGCAAGTTACCGAAACCACCGAGGCGGTCCAGCGCCTCGAACAAGAGCTGGAAACCGCCCGAAGCCAATCGAAAAAGTCGGTGTTAGCCCAGCAGCTTACCGAGGCTATCCAGGAGGCGGAGACGGCCACCGAGGAAAACCAGGCCCTTCGCCAGGAACTTTCCCTCCTCCGGGAAGGGGTTGACTGGCAGGCCCCGGATGCCGCTGCCGCTCCTGCAGACGACAATCGTGCACCAGAGCCGACACGGCAGACCCTCGAGGTGGTAGAACGCTCGCCAGAAGAAGACCTGATAAGAATTCAGAAGGCCGCAACGAGCGGAAGACACAAGCCCAAGCCCATTATCGGGCAAATACTACTGGAAGCGGAAGTCATCTCAAACGATCAGTTGCAGCAGGCGCTCGAACTCCAGAAGAGCAATCCCCAGCAACACCTCGGTGCCTTATTGACCGAGTTGGGCTTCGCCACCCAGGAAGCCGTCGCCCAGGCTCGCGCCAGTCAATGTGGCGTGGATTTCATTCGTTTTGCCGACGACACCGTCGACCCCAATGCGGCATCGCTCATCAATGAACGCCTGGCCAACCAGCACAGCTGCATCCCCATTTCCGTCAACGGCCCCAATATGATACTCGCCGTGACCAATCCCATGGATCTGTTGGCTATCGAAGACGTGGAGCGATACACCAACAAGAAAGTGGATGTGGTCGTGGGCACCGTACCTGAAATCGAAAGTGCCATCACCCGATACTACTGGGAACCCGAATAATCTCAAGTTCACCAGCTTGCGCCTCCTGTAACCGCTCCCGCACAATGATGGTCGAAGGAGAGGGCAGTGTGTAGACGGCGATGCCGAAACCACGTCTGCCCTTGAGCAGTCTCGACGACGTGACACGGGTGTCGCGTCGGGTTCTACCTACGATCACGCCCCCGGCAGGAGATGCGCACCATGGCTGGTACAGCAAGCCCCCCGATATCCCCCTCCTTTGAAGTGACCAATCCGCGTACCGGTGCCGTACTCTATACGGTTGATGAGCCAGGTCCAGACGATCTGGCGGCGGTCTATAGCCGTGCCCGTAAGGGGTTTGAGCGCCTGCGCGCCATGACCATTGCCGAGCGCCTCCACGAAGTCGGCAAGCTGAAGACCTATATCCAGGAACACAAAGAGACGATTGTCCAGCGCATCGTAGATGAGACGGGCAAACCCCGCATCGAAGCACTGATGACGGAGATTTTCCCGACCCTTGATCTCATCCAGTACTACGAAAAAAGTGCAGTAAAGATACTGCGGGACCAGAAGATGCCCACGCCCCTGGTGATGATGGGCAAGAAATCAAAAATCTACTACGAGCCTTTGGGCCCGGTACTCATCATTTCCCCGTGGAATTATCCCTTCAATCTCTCGATGACACCCATCATTACCGCGATAATTGCAGGCAACTCGGTCATTGCGAAACCATCGGAACACACCCCATTGCGGGGCCTCATCGAAGAAATTATGGAGGGTGCCGGGTTTCCATCTGAATTCATTCAGGTGGTCTATGGCGCCAAGGAAACGGGCAAGGCTCTGATCGACCACCAGCCGGCCAAAGTATTCTTCACCGGTAGCGAGGCGGCCGGGCGGGCCATCATGACCCAATCGGCCCAATACCTCATTCCTGTCGAATTAGAACTCGGTGGCAAAGACCCCATGGTCGTTTTTGACGATGTGACCCTCCCCCGCGCTGTGCAGGGCGCCTTGTGGGGCGGCATCACCAACTGTGGCCAGACGTGCACCTCGGTGGAGCGCATCCTCGTCCATGCACCTGTCGTAGACGCCTTTATCGACCAATTGAAAACCGCGATAGAGGGACTGAACACCCGGGATGGCCACGAAGACACCGCCCAGGACAAGTCCCTCGATGTGGGGTGCATGACCGCCGATTTCCAGGTCGCCAAAGTCGAAGCCGAGCTGGCCGACGCGGTGGCCAAGGGCGCGGTGGTCCACTGCGGGGGAAAGCGCAGTGACGATTCCAACGCCTTCCCGCCTACCCTGGTCTCCAACGTGGACCCGTCCATGGATATTTACAGCGAGGAAACCTTTGGCCCGGTAGTTACCGTCGTCCCATTTACCGATGAAGCCGAAGCCGTGAAGCTTGCCAATGATGGCCGCTATGGCTTGAGTGCCAGTGTCTGGTCTGCGGATGATGAACGGGCCGACCGGGTCGCCCGCAATATCGTTACCGGCAACGTTTCCATTAACAACGTCCTTGCCACCCAGGGAAACTCCGCCCTGCCCTTTGGCGGCACCAAGAGCTCCGGCATGGGACGTTACAAAGGCCCTCACGGCCTTTACGCCTTCTCCAACGTAAAATCCATCCTGATTGACAAGAACAGCGACAAGAAAGAGCCCATCTGGTATCCCTACACGGAAGAAAAGTATGGGCTCATTTCGGCCCTCATCGACGCATCGATCCAAGGGGGATTGGGTGGCTTCCTGAAGACCGCCAAGATCGGCAAGAAATTGGAAAAGTTCACCAAGACGTGAGTGACGGTTCGCCAGACACCAACACGTGGCGGGCCTCCGCTCCGGGACGCGTCAATCTTATTGGCGAACATGTGGATTACAATCATGGCTGGGTGTTGCCCATGGCTATCGGGCAACGGGTTTCACTGGATGCCCGCCCTGCTGAGGGCTGCTGGGCCATATTCGAGAGTGACGGTGCCCCCGAGCCCGTACGCCTCGATCTGTCCCACCCCGAGCCACAGGCTACGCCCGACTGGGGGCGCTACGTCCAAGGGGTCGTGTGGGAATTTATTCGGGTTACCGGAGCCACCCTGCCCGGCTTTCACGCAACGCTACACTCTGATATTCCCCAGGGAGCTGGATTGAGCAGTAGCGCGGCACTGGAGGTCGCGGTGGCAACCCTGCTGGAGACCATCACGGGCCACACACTCAAAGCACTCGATAAGGCCCTGCTCTGTCAGCATGTGGAACACACCTATGCGGGTGTACCCTGTGGCCTCATGGATCAGGCCGCCAGCACCCTGTGCGAAGCCGACCACGTCCTGCTGCTCGATTGTGTCACCCATGAATACCGTCAGGTTCCTTTTGAGGATCCCAACGTGGTGGTACTCATCGCCAATTCTGGCGTATCCCACCAACTGGCAGACGGTGCCTACGCTCGCCGAAGGCAGGAGTGTGAGGAAGTGCTGGCTATCCTGGATAAGCCCCATTACCGGGATGTCTCCATGGCCGATCTGGGCAAGGCCCACGAAAGGCTGGGCCCGGTCCGCTACCGCAGGGCCCGCCATGTACTCAGTGAAAACGGGCGCACCCTGTCTATGGTCAACGCCTTGGAACAGGCGGATTGGATGACGGTGGGAGAATTGCTCTATGCCGGTCATGCATCCATCCGCGACGATTTCGAAGTCAGTTGCACAGAACTCGACTATCTGGTGGAAACGGCCCACGACCTGGGATCTGAACAGGGGGTCATCGGCTCCCGCATGACTGGTGGAGGCTTCGGCGGTTCCACGGTGACATTGGTGCACAAGAATGCCGTGGCCCGCGTCCAGTCTGCCCTCGAAAACGCCTACCGGGATCGCTTCGGCTTCTCACCCTCGTGTTTTGTGGCGCGCCCGTCTCACGGGGCATGTTAGCCCCGCCGAGAAAGCACCTTCGCCTCATAGGCCTTGACCTCTTGAATCCAGGCCGGCCCGACGGGCACCTCCTGCTCCAGACAATACTGATCCCAGACCGCTCCAAATGGCAATGTTTTTAACTCTTCCAACAAGGCGAGCCGCGCTGTAAAGTCGCCTTCGCGCTCCAGGGCAGCCAGGGCAGCCGTCGGCTCCAGCATGGCCAGGAGGAGTGCCTTAATTGTTGCCCGCGTCCCCGTCGCCCAGGCACCGATACGGTTAATGCTCGCGTCGAAAAAGTCGAGGCCCATGTGTACCCGTTTCTCGAATCCCGGCCGGATGATCTCTTCAGCGATGGCCCGGGTATCGTCATTGAGAATAACAACGTGGTCACTATCCCAACGCACCCCGCGGCTTACGTGCAGCAACACTTCATCGACATAGGTCAACACGGAACTCAGCTTGTCGGCGATAGTCTCCGTCGGGTGAAAGTGCCCGGCGTCCAGGCAGAGCAAGGTATTGTTGGCTATGGCGTAGCCCAGATAGAATTCATGGGACCCCACCACATAGCTTTCCGATCCGATACCAAACAGCTTGGCCTCCACAGCATCCAGATTGTGGGCCGGATCGAGCTTTTCCGCAAAGACGGCATCCAGGGACTCACGGAGTAAAGTGCGCGGCGTCAATCGATCCACCGGCACATCTTTGTAGCCATCGGGTATCCACACGTTCGTGACGCATGGCGAGCCCAGGGCTTCCCCCATCGCCGCACCAATCTT
The DNA here is from genome assembly GCA_030432675.1 of Candidatus Hydrogenedentota bacterium. Classification (GTDB taxonomy): domain Bacteria; phylum Hydrogenedentota; class Hydrogenedentia; order Hydrogenedentales; family JAEUWI01; genus JAEUWI01. The sequence continues at coordinate 4,704 of JAUIMA010000117.1, forward strand.
CCGGCTGGCGATACAGTGCTCAATCCAAAAGTCCCGCACCCCCTTATCGTAGCTGGATAAGGTAAAACCGCTGTCCGCCATGGGGTGGGCGAAACAGGATGGATTGAAGTCCATCCCCAGCCCTTGGGCCTTCGCCCAGTCGATCCAGCCGCTGAAGTGGGCCGGTTCCAGGGCATTGCGCTCCACCCGCTTCCCCCCGGTTTCGGCATACATAGCATGGAGATTGAAGCGATGTTTCCCGGGAATCAGTCCCAGGGCCATTTCCACATCCTGCCGCAACTCGTCGGCATTGCGCGCTTTTCCGGGGTAATTTCCGGTTGCCTGAATACCACCCCCACTCGCCGAATCGACGGCTTCAAAACCACCCACATCATCGCCCTGCCAACAATGGAGAGAGATGGCGATTCCTCGAAGCCGGGCCATGGCCTGGTCCACATCGACGCCAAGGGCCGCATAGCGCGCTTTAGCTGTTTCATAGGCGGTTTGAACTAAGGCATCGTCAGGGGCAGTCAGTTGCATGAATCTCTCCAGAATACGCACCACGAGGGTGTTCGAAACAAAAACAAATCCCGGCCATTGTACCGGAAAACCTGTCAATAGTTTTAGGGTGAATATGCTAACCATTCGCTAACATTCTGCGGTACAAACTTTTTCAGCGAGTCTGGTCGATTCCTATGGTATCGTAAAGGTCTATCTGAGACATGAACGGACTGAAATCTGGAGTATCTGCATGGCCTTACGGTGCCTTCCCCTGCTCGCATTGACCGTTGCCCTCGTCGCGTCGGTTTCCTCCTCGACAACAGTAGACCTGCCGATTGGGCCCGCCGAGCATCTTACGGAAAAGGACCCCGATTCCGGTGCCACCCTCACGTACTTGAGCACAGCAACGACCGCCGAAAGCAATCTCTATTTTCACGAGCGCTCCTGGACGGCCGATGGAAAAGCCATCCTCTTTCAATCCCAACGGGAGCAGGGTGGGCTCATGCTGTATTTAACGCACGGTGGAGGACTCGTTTCCGTTGGCCATGCCCTTGGGGGCCTTTCCGGTGCGACTGCGACGATTGCGGGATGCGGTTTCTACGCATTGCGCGGTCAGGACATCTTGCACGTGGCGTTGGACATCGCCGTTCCGGAGAGTCCCAATGACATGGCGAGCCAGGTACGCGCCACCGTCCGCACCCTGGCCACCCTTCCCGAATATGAGCATGTGACCTCCCTGAATGAAAACTGTTCCGGTACGCTGTTGTCCGTGGGACTGGAAGGGGGAGCCCTGGGACCCACACCCGTCATTCTCACGGTCGACACCCGGACGGGCGAAGTCCAGGAAGTCTGCCGCCCCACCAACGCCGTATCCCGCCTTCAGCACGTGCAATGGAGCCATACCGACCCAAACACCTTGAGTTATGCGGGCGTCAAACCCCGGCTTATGGTGGTGGATATCCGTGATGGGCACCCGAGGTCCGTCTACCCGGAATGGGCCGAAGAACTGGTCACCCACGAATCCTGGTGGGTCCGCGATCAAATCATCTTCTGCGGGGGCACCCGCCCCAAGCCCACAGAAGATTCCCACGTAAAACTACTCGACCTCCAAACGGGGGTTGTCCGGGTCGTGGGAGCAGGCACGTGGTGGGCCGAAGGGAAACCGGAAGCGGTTTCCCGTTATAATTGGTGGCATGCGGACGGTAGCGACGATGGGCGTTGGATAGTTGCGGACAATTGGCACGGCGACATTGCACTGTTCGAAGCTAAGACCACCCGGCAGCGGCTACTTACCCGGAATCACCGTGTTTACGGCAAAGGCACCCACCCCCATGTGGGCTTTGACCGTGCCGGCAAGTCTGTCATATTCGTATCTCATAAACGGGGTAACCCGGACGTGTGTGTGGCGACCCTGCCCGAAACCTGGCAGCGGGAGAACCCGTCTTAGATCGGGCAGCATACCGCGCCGCAAGGTGTGGATGGAGTAGTTTTAACATGGAAAACGTCATCGGCATCATACCCGCCCGCTATGCCTCGACACGCCTTCCTGGCAAGGCGCTGGAAGACATTCTCGGCAAGCCCATGATTCAACGGGTGTATGAGGCATCGCAGCAATCCGATGCCTTGCGAGCCCTCTATGTCGCAACCGATGATGAACGTATCGCCAAAGTGGTGCGTGGATTCGGCGGTAATGTCATTATGACGGCGACCGGTCATGCCAGCAGCACCGATCGACTCGCGGAAGCCGTGATGGAGCTGGAAGCGGATATCGTCGTAAACATCCAGGGGGATTATCCTTTTCTTGACCCCCTGATGATTCGGGAATGCGTGGATCCCCTGGTGGAGGATCCGACCCTTCCCATGGCCACCATCATGCGAGCACTTTCCAATCCAACGGATTTACACAACCCCGACGTGGTCAAGGTAGTCATAAATCTCAAGCGGGACGCCATGTATTTTTCCCGCTCCCTCTTACCCTTTCCCCGGGGATACAAAGCCCACAGCGTCCATGAACACATCGGTATTTTTTCCTATCGACGGGACTTTCTGATTCAGTTTTCCCAACTCCCCCCTACCCCGCTGGAGCAGGTCGAAAAACTGGAGCAATTGCGCGCCCTCGAACACGGGCATCGTATCCGGGTCACCTTAACGCAAAGCGAGGACTCTCTGCTCAGTGGTTTCGGGGTGGACAAGGCGGACGATCTCGATCGTCTGGAGGATATGTTGGAGAAGCGGGGCATTCCGTGAGCCCACTGCGGGATGCCATCGCAGCCCATGGGCTCGTACTTTCCGACGGTGCCTGGGGCACCAATCTGATGAGCGTCGGACTCGACCCCAAAAGGGAATGCGCCGAATCCTGGAACCTCTCGCACCCTGACGTTGTCCGCTCCCTCGCACGGGCCTATTCGGAAGCCGGCGCGCAACTCATTACCACCAACACCTTCGGCGGTAATTCTATACGGCTTGCGGCTGGCGATCGGGCTCAATACGTGGAAGCGCTTAATGAAGCAGGTGTTCGTCTTGCCCGGGAAGGTGCCGGTAGGGGGCCACTGATAGCGGGCACCATGGGCCCAACGGGGCTGAAGGACATCGCAAAAAATGCACAGGACATCGGCGCGGCCTTTGGGGAGCAGGCACGGGCTCTGGAGAACGCCGGGGTCGATTTCCTCGTCTTAGAGACCATGACCTCGCCCGAAGAAGCCACGATTGCGCTCCGTCACATTCTGAAGCACTGTACGCTCGACGTTGTGTGCTCCTTCGCCTTTCGTCGCACGTCGTCGGGCACGTTTTCCACATGGTCTGGCGCTTCAACGGCAACGGCCATCGCCCAGGCACTCGATTCTGGCGCTGCCATGACCGGTGTCAACTGCTATCCAGCCGACGAGACCCTGGAAGCCCTCCTCCGTGAGATGCATGACGACCACCCCGCCACGACGTGGTGGCTCAAGCCCAATGGAGGCAGCCCTCCTACCACCGCGTGCCCCGATGGCTACGCCCACCCTATTACGGCGCTTTCCCCTGCGATAGATAAACTGTATGCGCGCGGCGTTCGGGTCCTCGGTGGCTGTTGCGGAACAACCCCCGCACATATCGCCCATATGCAGGGAACAATTGATGCCCTTCCCCATGGCAGCACACCAGACAATCGGTAGGCCAACCCGTTCGCACCTTCAATAGTGCCCCAGCGGCAAATTCGATACATATTCACTCCCGAAAACCACCATATTCTGATACCATAGAGGGTGAGGATGCTTCGATGATGGAAATGACTACCGTATTAAGAATGCCCCACGCCTTACCCCCTTCCTTCGGGTCCTCCCCCATCGTCTCCCCCGACCGCTGCGGGAATCAGTAAGATGACGTGGCTGTCTAACCTGTCGCTTCGGAAAAAGCTGATGCTGATTTCCGTAACCCCTACGCTCATTGCCCTGCTCCTGATGCTGGGTAGTAATCTCGCCATGGAACGCTATGGATATCGGGCGATTGAAAAACGGGACCTTCTGGTGACCGCCAAAATGCTCTCGTTCAATATTGGGGTATTCTTGCGCTATGAAGCGCAATTCGCTGGCATGACCCTGCTGGAAGCGACCAGTGCCAATCCACAAATCGACTACGCCTGCATTCTGGACAATCAGGGCCAACTTTTCTCCGAGTACCGACGGCCCGGCAGCGATTTCGCTACCGTTCCCAATCAACCGATTGGCGCCAACAGTTACTTTGATTCCAATGGACTCCATGTATTTCATCCCGTTGAATCTGCCGGAGAACCCTTAGGCACACTCTATCTCCACGCCCGCCCCGAAGGCTACCTTCGTCTGCTGCGCCAGGAACAACTGACCGTCATTGCCTTACTACTCGTATCTACCCTCATCGCCCTGCTGTTCGCATTTCGAGTTCAACGGCTCATCTACGACCCCATAACCCAGTTGGCCGGCGCGGCGACCACCATCGCACGAACAAACGACTATAGTCTACGGGTAGTGAAACAAGGGGAAGATGAACTCGGCGACCTGGTCGATCAGTTTAATGAAATGCTTCGACGCATCCAGGAACGAAAGAGTGCCTTGAATCGTGAAATACAGGTTCGTGAGGGCACGGAGCACCAGCTCATGGCGGCCAATGAAGAGCTCCAGTTTGAGATCGGACAGCGCGTTCAGGCGGAGGGACAATTGGGGGTCTTGTTGGAAGATCTGGAACGCAAGAATGCCGAGTTACAGGATTTCGCCTATGTGGTATCCCATGACTTAAAGGCACCCCTCCGTGGCATCAGCTCCCTGACGACCTGGTTAATGAAAGACTACAGCGAGGTATTGGACGAGAAAGGTGGCAAGTACCTTCAGCAACTGAAAGACCGTACAAGGCGGATGCATGCCTTTATTGAAGGGATACTCCAATATTCACGACTCGGACGCGCTTCCATGAATATGGAAATGGTGGATAGCCAACAGGTCCTGGAACAGGTATTCGAAACGCTGAATCCACCCGAGTCGATGCGCCTCGTAGTCCCGAAACCCCTCCCCCTGGTCTACTACGACAAGCTCTATCTCCTTCAGGTCTTTCAGAATCTGGTGGGAAACGCCTTACAACATACAGAATCGCCGGAAGGCACCATTACCGTGACGTATACCCACCACGGAAACGCCTGGGAGTTCTCGGTCCAAGACACGGGCGTAGGAATTGCGCCCCAACACCATGACCGAATCTTTCGCATTTTCCAGAGCCTGAAAACACGGCAAGGGGACGATGCCAGCGGCATTGGCCTCACCCTGGTTAAGAAAATTGTAGAGCGAAACGGGGGCACTATTCGTGTCGACTCTCGTCCCGGCGAAGGCAGTACGTTCTATTTTACCGTGCCAATCCCAACCGGTCCGGACAAGACTGCAGGAACTATTTCCGTCTTCATTCTCGACCCCAACGAAGACTACACCCGGCACACGACCAAGTTGCTGAGTAATCTGGGCCACCGCGTTCAAAGTGCGGCCACGTGGACGCTTGGCAAGTCCATCCTCGCGCAGGCCGCATTTGCACCCGAAGTCTTGTTACTGGATCCCACGCACATGGCGGAAGATATCGGCCATGTCCTCCGCGAACTCTGTCTGGCCTTTCCCGATGTCGTGATCATTGCCTGCGTACCGGCCTCGGGGGAAAACGGACTCGCACTGGCCACCTACCCTGCCATCCTTGGGACCATCACGAAACCGTTTACGGCGGAAAAAATGGATGCTATTCTTCAAGCATCAAACCACTCTCCAATAGGGAAGGTGCAGGCACATGACTAGTACGACGCCCATTCTACTGGTTGAAGATGACGACGTGGATGTGGAAAACGTCACCCGTGCCTTTGAAGAGAACAGGCTCACAAACCCACTCGTGATTGCCCGACACGGGGAACATGCCTTACAGCTACTTTCGAAGCACCCCTCCTGCGAGGAAGGCTCCTCTGCAACGCGTCCGGGACTCATTCTTCTTGATATCAACATGCCCATAATGAACGGAATCGAGTTCCTGACAACCCTGAAAGAAAACCCCTCACTCTGCACGATTCCCGTCGTTGTACTCACCACATCCCAGGAGGAATCTGACCGCAAGGAAAGTTTTTGCCATTGGGTTGCGGGCTACTTTCTGAAACCGGTGGAGTACGAAGACTTTGTTCGGGTAATAGGCGTTATTGTCAGCTATTGGACCCTGAGCGAATCCGCCCCGTAGGAGCATGCCATGACATCCGATCGAATTCGTATCCTTCTTATTGATGACGACGAGATTGACCGGGAATCCCTCTCCCGCCACATCAATGAATCGGAGCTTCCCTATGCGCTCACGGCACTCGGCTCGAAACGCGCCGGGCTCCAGGCGCTGGCTACTGCAACGTTTGACATCGTACTCCTGGATTTCGAGTTGGGCGATGGCACGGGGCTCGAAATCCTACCTCAGCTGGACGAAACCCCCGCGATTATCATCACCGGCTGTGGCAGCGAGGAAGTGGCCGTGGAAGCCATGCGTCTCGGTGCCCGGGACTACCTCATCAAAGACAATGAGCGCAGTTATCTGACAGTGTTGCCCCTCACCATTGAAAACGTACTCGCCCGCAAACAAATTGAAGACGACCGGGAGCGGCTCATCGTTGAGCTACAGGATGCCCTGGCACAGGTCCGCTCTCTGGAAGGAATCTTGCCCATTTGCGGAAGTTGCAAGAAAGTACGCAACGATCAAGGTGCCTGGAGCGAAATTGAGCAATATGTTTCCGCCCATACCGAGGCCGAGTTTTCCCATGGCTACTGCCCGGAATGCCTGAGTCTGGCCATCAATGCGGAAAACGGGGAGCAAACCTGAGGTACAGTGCGACCCACCCTTTCGTTGGATCGATGACGATCCGAATCCAACTGGAGCAATTGCCTATGCTATAGTGGCGCCTCGAAGAGAAACTGAGAGGAAGTAGTTATGCGCAGCCTGATAGCATTCGCCCTGATCACCCTTTCCCTGAGCGCTTCCGCAGACGACGCCGAAGCCCATCTGGTGTGGTCCAAGAAACTTTCCGACACCCCGGGACACCATGCCTTCACGGATTTGGCCTTGTTCAAGGGCCATTACTATCTATGCTACCGTGTTGGAACGGGCCACGTTTCGATGGATGGTGTCATCCAGATTCGCCGTAGTAAAGACCTGAAAACCTGGGAAGACTGCGGCACCATCAAGACCATCGGCGATGACCGCGATCCCCATTTCGCCGTTACAAACCAGCAGATCTATGTCTTCTTCGGGGTATGGGACACGATCCACGGTGAAGGCACCCGCCCCATCGGACGCAATACGGTTCGTTCCCATATGGTCACGTCTGAAGATGGGGAAACCTGGAGTCGCGTACAAGCCCTCTACGAACCGGGCTGGTGGCTCTGGCGCGTTCGGCATATCGAGGATGCATTCTACACGGTCGCCTATACCGCCCTGCGGCCCGTCCCAGAATACCGCGAATCCCGCCTGCTCCGTTCGACCGACGGCGTCCAGTGGGACCTTGTAAGCACCATCACCAAAGAACACATGGCCGGTGAAGCAGATTTGTGGAAACGGGACGAAGAGTCCTTTGCCGTAATCTCCCGGACCGGTTCGAACAAAGCCGCACGACTCTTCAGCAGTGATGCCAGCTTTCGGCAATGGGAAGACGTGGCGCTGAATGCCATGGTCCACTCCCCCGTCCTGGCATTCTGGTATGAACGCATCTTCGTAGCAGGCCGTGGCGAGGAAGCGGGCAAGCACGTGACCAAAGTCTGGGAACTAGAGGGCCGCACCCTGAAAGAACTCGTTACCCTCCCCAGCGGTGGCGACAATGCATACCCCGGCCTTCTGGTCGTCCCCGAATCGCTGGATGAGGAAAATCCCCGCTTTTATGTCAGCTGGTATTCCCAAACCGATGCCACTTCGGGAGAGAAAGAGCCCAACGGAGGTGCGGGGGTATACGTGGGCGAAATCGCGCTGGGCGCGGCACCGGAAACGGCCGAGTAAATCCTCCTCCCCCGGCACTAGCCCCCCTGAAGAGTGGAGCATATCCCGATGCATACTGAACCCCGTGGGAGAACGGATTCGGAGCCGAGTGCCCCTTCCCCCTATCCATTCCGGGGGGTGCTGCGTTTCGTCGTACTCTTCGTGGCGCTGGTACTCCTCCAACTCATCGCCTACCGCTATTACGTGAACAGCCCGGCCAATGACTGGTATCTCTTCCAGGTGGCCCGACACACTACGTGGCTCCTGGATCACGTGGGCCATGGTGCGGCGCTCGAATCTACCGCCCCCCAACGGCGCCCCGGCGCGGTGCCGCCGACAGATGGCCCCGGCACAGCGCTCACCGCACCGGCCAGCCCGTGGGAGCGATGGCAGCATCGTGCCCAAGCCGCCCGAGCATCCTCCACACCGCCCCCCGAATTGGGGCCCCGCGTAACCTTTGTCCTGCGCCCGGGCACCCATCATAAGCTATACGCCCTGGAGGCAGCCCGCGCAGAGAACCCGGCGGTCCCGACCGCGCAGGATGCGGAAATCGAGGCGCTACGGGATGAAATCATGGCCGCATTGGCCGATCCCGAGAAGCGCGCGGCCCAACAGGGCAAACAGTTTCGATTCAATGTGGTGCCCACCTGTGGGG
>JAUIMA010000692.1 GCA_030432675.1 Candidatus Hydrogenedentota bacterium
GGACCCGTGGGACCCGTGGGACCCGTGGGACCCGTGGGACCCGTGGGACCCGTGGGACCCGTGGGACCCGTGGGACCCGTGGGACCCGTGGGACCCGTGAGACTCGTGAGACCCGTGGCAACCGTGGCATCTTCTCGACGCCTCCGGCCAAACGCGTCCCACCGGCCCCACCAGTCCCACTCGTCCCACAAAAAACGGACGGCCACCAACGCGACCGCCCGCTTCGAGAAAAATTCTCAATTCACTATTCTAAATTCACTATTCAATCACCCGCGCAATTCAATCAGGCGTTTATTCGCTGCAGCAATCCCGTCGATCTCGCTCATGATGCTGCCTTCATACTCAATGCCGATGTAGCCATTGTACTTGTGCTTGTCGACACAGATTTTGATCATCTTTTCAAAGTCCACCATCTTGCGGTCTTTGTCCGTGTGCTTACCCGTGGCCGCATCAAAGTCATAGCACTTGGCCGACAGGGCTTTTGCATAAGGCATCAACTTGTCGATGCCTTCGTAAATATCCACGTCCGCCGGGAAGTTGCCGAAGTCCGGCAGGGTGCCGAAGCGGGGATGGTCCACGGCCGCCATGAGCTTGTCCATGGCATGGGGGTAGGAAGACGGCCCGCCATGGTTCTCAATGATGACATTGAGCCCCTTCAGTTCACCATACTCGCACAGGGCGGTGAATCCCGGGATAGACTGGGCCACAAAGGCATCAAGCATTTTCGCATCTTTTTCCGTGCCTTTTTGCGCGCCCGCCCAGTTCATGCGAACCGAGTGGCACCCGAAATCGGCGGCGTAGTCCATCCAGTTCATATGATTGCGGACTGCCCGGGCACATTCTTCCTTGTCCGCGCTGCCGATGGCACCCTGTCCGTCGATCATGATCAGCAGGAACTTCACGTTGGCCGCAGCGGCATTCTTCGCCAACTCATCACGCCAGGCCTTTTCCGTGCTCGGCAGCATGCCGCTCACCAGCTCGATGGCCTCAATGTCCCAGGTGTCCCGCGTCAGTTTGGGCATGTCGAGCATAGGCACCTTGCCCTCGCCTTCCCCGATGGTGCGGTGCAACGACCAACCCGCCAGGGAGATGCCGTATTCGCGCTTGGTGGCCCCAAAGGCCTGTCCGCCCAGGGTCAGGGCAGCCGCGCCGAGGGCGGTGTGCTTCATGAAAGTGCGACGTGTCGTGTTTCCGTTCATTGCTTGAAACTCCGTGATTTTCGGTTGAGCGCCGCACCGCCAGAAACGGGCAGCGGGAAAGAAAAAACTGTAACGGCTAGTCTAGGCAACACCGGGGGGCCTTGTCCAGTGGAAGGCCTCCACAGGCCCAACAGGTCCCGCCGGCCCAACATGGAAATCCTCCCGGAAACGCGCTAGGATTAGGTACAACCTACAACCCTCACACCAAAGGGGACAACTTCCCCGCGGAGCGTTTTCATTTTGACTACCCGAACCCTATTCACGGTTACTTGTACTTTTCTTTTGGCCCTCGGCGGACTCCGTGCTGCCGCCGAAGTCGGCGAAACGACCACCGTCTACACGTCGGGCACAGAGGGCTACCACACCTTTCGCATACCGGCCCTTCTTGCCACCCCGAACTACACCCTTGCCTTTGCGGAAGGCCGCGTGGCCGGTGGGGGCGATTCCGGGGATATTGACCTGGTCCTCAAACGCAGCACCGATGGCGGGGCCACCTGGTCGGACCTGAGCGTCGTGGTCCATCAGAAAGGCTACACCTGCGGCAATCCCGCCCCGGTGTGGGACCGGGAGACAGGCGAAGTCCTGTTACTGCTCACGAAGAATCCGGCCGACGCCCATGAGCGCGACATTCTTACGGGCGAAGATCCCCCCCGCACGGTCTGGATTACCCGTAGCAGCGACGAGGGAGCCACCTGGTCGACCCCGGAAGACATCAGCGCCTCCACACGCCGCGAAGGCTGGCGCTGGTATGCCACGGGCCCCTGCCACGGCATCCAGTTGCAATCGGGACGCCTCGTCATCCCCGCCAACCATTCCACCAGCCCCGACCACGAAGACTGGTTTTCCCACGTCATCTATAGTGATGATCATGGGAAGACCTGGCAGATTGGCGGCGTGCACCAGGGATACACCAATGAATCCACCGTCGCCGAGCTGGCCGATGGACGCGTCTACCAGAATATGCGCAGCTACAAGAAAGAAAACCGGCGGCGTGTTTCCTACAGCAAGGATGGCGGCCTCACGTGGTCGGAAGATAAGACCGACGACACCCTCATGGAACCTATTTGCCAGGCCAGTGTGTTGGCCCACAATCCCACCGGCTCGGAAGAGCCCGTCCTCCTCTTCTCCAACCCCGCCAGCGGCGAGTCGCGCGAGCGCATGACGGTCCGCGAGAGCCTCGACGACGGCGCGACCTGGCCGGAGGCGCTGGTGCTGCACGCGGGCTCGAGCGCGTACTCGTGCCTGGTCGCGC
>JAUIMA010000693.1 GCA_030432675.1 Candidatus Hydrogenedentota bacterium
TCCTCACGTTCGCGATACTCATACACGGGGCCGATGCCCTCGACCTCTCCAAGGCCACCGTGGTCGTCGCTCCCGGCGAACGCCCGCTGGTCGAACAGACTGCCGCCACCGTGCTGGTGGAAGAAGTAAACCGGCGCACGGGTATCGACCTTCCTGTTTCGACTACCTGGCCCGAAAGTGGTCCCGCCATTGCGCTGCTCTCGGGGGGAAGTCCCACCTTCTCCGGCAAGACGCTGCCGTCGGTCTTCTACGTCACGGAGTCGGAGGGCTATACCATCGCGACCGAAAACGACGCGCTCTGGATCGTCGGTGCCGATGCCCGTGGCGTCCTCTATGGCGTGGGCCGTCTCGTCCGCAACCTCGACTGGGCCAAAGACACGCTGAATCTTGTCGCACCCCTCAACGTATCCACAGCACCCGACGATTCCATTCGCGGACACCAGCTCGGCTACCGCACCACGGCGAACAGCTACGATGCCTGGACCCCGGAGATGTACGACCAATACATCCGCGAACTGGCCATCTTTGGCGTGAACGCCATTGAGAACATCCCCTTCCAGGATTCGGACAGCCCCCTCATGCCCGTGACGCGGGAGGTCATGAATCATCGTCTTGGTGAAATCTGTGAGAAATACGGCGTGGCCTATTGGGTGTGGACCCCCGCCACCGTCGACCTGACGGACCCCGAGAAGCGGGCCGCCCATCTGGCGGAGCACGAGGCCTACTACAAAGCATCCTCCAACCTGGACGCCGTCTTCTTCCCCGGGGGCGACCCGGGCCACAATCACCCCAAGGATGTACTGCTCTTTCTCGAAGACATCTCCAAACTCCTGGCGAAGTACCACCCCGACACGGAAATCTGGATGTCCCTCCAGGGCTTTGATGAGGAGCGGGTCGAATACTTCTTCGATTGGATCACCGAGCACAAGCCCACGTGGTTTACCGGTGCCGTGGGCGGGCCCTCCAGCCCCCCCCTGCCCTACATGCGCGAACGTCTGCCCAAGGAGTACCGCCTGCGCGACTACCCGGACATTACCCACACGGTACGCTCCCAGTATGCCACCCAGTGGATTGACCCGGCCTATGCCTACACCTCGGGCCGCGAAGGGGCCAATCCCGAGCCCGTCTATTACAGCACCATTTTCCGCGCCTTCGCCCGCTACACCGACGGTTTCATCACCTACTCCGACGGCATGCACGATGACGTGAACAAGACCGTGTGGAGCCTCCTCGGTTGGGATGTGGACTACAACGTCCGCGACGGCCTGATTGAGTACTGCCGCTTCTTCTTTGGAGACGACGTCGCCGTCCAGGCCGCCGATGGGCTCTATGCCCTGGAGCAAAACTGGGATGGCCCCATCGCCCTCAACGGCGGTGTAGAGGCCACTCTCGCCCTCTGGCAGAGCCTCGACCGGGACCACCCCGAACTCATGGAAAACTGGCGCTGGCAGCTCTGTCAACTCAAGGCCCACTACGACGCCTACATCCGCGCCCGCTTCATCCATGAAGACCAACTGGAAGCCGACGCCAACGCCGTCCTCGCCACGGCCGCAGAAATCGGCGTAGACAAGGCCATCGCAGAGGCCACCGCGCTCTTCGCCAAGGCCGGCCCCGAGTCACCCCGTCAGGATTTGCGGGCGGCCATCGAGCAAATCTGCGAGAAGATGTTCAAATCCATCGGCTATCAGACCAGCGTGCCCAAATATGGTGCCAGCAATTCGCAGCGCGGAGCCGTCCTCGATTTCGTGGACCACCCCCTCAACAACCGCTGGTGGTATGAAGACCAGTTCTCCGAAATCCGCAGCCTGAAGAGCAAGGAAGAACAACTCGCCCGCCTCAAGGTGCTCTACACCTGGGAAAACCCCGGCCCCGGCAGCTTCTACGATGACATCGGTAACGTGGCCCAGTCAGACCGGGTCCTGCGCGGCGAATCCCTCAGCACCGACCCCCTCATGCGACGCCACATGAACCCCGACTTCATGTGGTGGGATGGGGGCCTCACCCGCGTCCGCCAATCTTGGATCAGCAAAATGGACTGGCCCATGGGCCTTCGCTACGACGGCCTCGATACGGACGCTACCTACGTGCTCCGCACCACGGGCCTCAGCCAGTGCCTCCCCCGCATCAAGGGCGAATTGCTGAAACCCACGTTGGACGGCAAGGAGATTGGGGAGATTAAAGAGTTCCCCATTCCCAAATCCCTCTACGAAGACGGCACCATCATCGTCACCTTCGACGTGCCCCACGAGCCCGGCATCAACTGGCGGCAAATGTCCCGCCTTACCGAAGTCTGGCTGATAAAGCAATAGTCCCCCTCAATAACGCCCCGGCAGATAACTCACCTGCCGGGGCTTTTTCTATTCGGGGCGCAGACATTCCTGTCTGCGAAAAGAAGGTACACGAATTCCGCACTCCATCACCGCCCGTCCCCATCTCACTCC
>JAUIMA010000694.1 GCA_030432675.1 Candidatus Hydrogenedentota bacterium
TGATCCATAAACGGAGAGCACGGTCAGCATGAACAGAATTCCGTACGCGGCGTCATTGGCCGTACGGTTGGCGTCGTGAAGCCCCGCCATGACGTTGAATACGGCCTGTTCCAGATTCAGCATGGCAAGTGTGGCGATCACCAGGGCCATGGGGAGTGGTGCCGTCATGAGCACTACGTTGAGTTTCAGCTGCGCGGAGCGCGTGAGGTAGAGTACAAAGAGTGCGACCCGCCACAGGGCCACGATGGCGAGGAAGTACACATTGATAGACTCAGCCGCTGCCAGGTCCATGAAGCGCTCAACCGGTATGGCATAGAGAATCGCGGGCGGGGACGTCATGCCCACGAAGGTCAGCACGTTGCGGTACGACCAATTCTTCGGTCCAAGGGGCATAAACAGCAACCACACGATGAGCGCCAGCACGATAATATAGGCGACGGAGCCCAAGCCAGCGTATTGCCACCACTGGGCACTGGGGTGGTCCCAATAGCGCCCCAAACCCGCGAGCCAGGCCGTGCCCACGGCGAGGAATAGATAGTGAAAGCCCAGCCGCTTCATGTCGGGACGTACCGGGAGGAAGCAGAGAAACTTCAGCTCCGTGACCAGGACCTCTTTCCAGTCGGATAGGTGTCTCATAAATACCCCCGTCGTTGTGTGAACCGCAATCAGCCTATCCTTTTGGATACGTTCTTGTCTAATCGAAATCAGGTAATCCCTCAAGAGTCTGTCCCGTCTCAGGAGAGAAATCCCTGGTCGTGCTTCCCCCGCACGAACTCCACCATACTCGTTTAGACTCGCATGCCGAAGATCGCGCGGCACGACTGGGGTATACTGGGCTCGTGAGTTTACCTCAACCAAGGGATATCCTGCCCATGTCCACATCCGCCGAACAATTCGTCGAAACGGTAACCCGCCAGGACGTTTCAGGATTGCGCGCTCTACTCCGTGATGCGCCGGACCCTGCTGCCTTCGTCAATGAGCCCTTGTTTTGTTTTGGGCAGCGTGCGGTCCACATGGGCAAGGCATCACTTCCGCTTCTGGATGTGCTGCTGGAGTTTGGCGCAGACATCAACCTAAAAAGTGATTGGGAGCCCGGTGGCTATCACGTGCTGGAGGAAACAACGCCGGAAGAGGGCGCACCCCTGGTGGAGCGCGGTGCGGTGCCAGATATCTTCGCCTATACGGGCTGGGACGACGTGGCCCAGGTGGCGCGATTGCTCGTCGAAGACCCCGGCCTGGTCCATGCCACCGGGGGCGACGGGGTACGTCCCCTCCACTACGCCCAAAGCGTGGATATGGCCCGCCTCCTCCTCGACGCCGGTGCGGATATAGAGGCCCGGTGCGGTGACCACGAATCCACCGCGGCCCAATACATGGTAACCGAGCGGCCAAAGGTGCTGGATTTCCTATTGGAGCGCGGGGCCCATGTTGACCTGTTTATGGCGGTGGCCCTTGGGGATGTCGCGCGGGTGTCGACCTTGCTGGATGCCGAGCCTGAATCGGCCCATTGGCGCACCGGAGAAGGCCGCTACGACGTGCCAACCCGCGACCCGGCGGGCATCCAGGGGGGAAACATCTATCTCTGGCGTCTGGGCGGTGGGCTTTCGCCCATCGAAGTGGCGAGCAGGCTGGGCAAGGACGATGTGGTCGATCTCCTTTACCCCCACTCCGCCCCCCGGGACTGCTTCGCTTCCGCCATCCAATCGGGACAGACGGAGCGTGCGCGCCGCGTGCTGGCGGCGCACCCGGACGTAATGGAGTCCGGGAAGCCGCCCCTCACCCACCTGCTCGGCGACCTGGTGTGGTCAGGGAATCAGGCAGGGGTGGTCAGTTTCTTGGCATGTGGGGCGTCTGTAGATGCCCGCTGGCACCATCAACACACACCGCTCATCATGGCCGCGCTACAAGGCCTTCCAGACATCATGGAGGTGCTGATTGCCCATGGTGCGGACCTTGAAGCGCGCAATGATTTCGGGAGGACGGCGGTGGGTGCGGTGGCCTTCGGTTCCGTAACGACCCCGCAATTCGGGACGAATCCCGACGGTGACTACGAGGCATGCGCCCAAATGTTGGTAAAGGCAGGTGCTTCGGTCGACTTCGATTTTGACACGGGAGCCCCGGGCGTTATCGCCATTTTGAAGGGTTCACAAACGGAATGACTGTCTTGCAGTCACCCTGCGAATGGACTATTGCCACGATGGCACAGACTTTGCATTACGCCGGGTAGTGTGTAGAACACGCGCCATGTCGTCGTCTTTGTTATGATGATGGCAGATCCACCCAGAAACAGGACCCTTCGCATGGAATCAAATACACCTTCATCTACTTCGCCCTTGCGCGCGGTGCTCGCCATTCTCCTTCGAAATGTCACCGGTTTGGTCTTGCTGGCGGCGGGGATTACCCTTGGTTTTTACCTGGGGAGCGGC
>JAUIMA010000118.1 GCA_030432675.1 Candidatus Hydrogenedentota bacterium
CATGACCCACGGCCCCATGCCCGAGGCGGCACGGCGTGAGATGGGTATTACCGAAAACCTGATTCGGGTCTCGGTGGGCCTGGAAGATCCGGAAGACCTCATCGCAGACTTTACACAGGCCTTACTGTAGTCAGCATGGCGCTGCGCCATCGGTAATCGGCAGTTCCAGGTAGAAAACACGCTCCGCCCGCTTCCGGGCTACGCACCCCAATACGTCCGCCGTGCGCCTCAATCGCCAACTTACAGAATGCCAGCCCAAGGCCCGACGAGTGCGCCCGGGCTTCGTCTCCACTCATTTGGAAGAATTTGTCAAACACCAGTTCAGCGCACTGTTTCGACACGCCCGGACCGTTATCGGTAATGGAAAGCCTCATTTCGCCCTCCTGATCGGCAAATCGAATTTCGCTCTTGCCTTCTTCGGCATCCGTAAACTTAACCGCGTTACTTAACGAATTGTGAAAAACCCGTAGCAACAGACTCCGGTCACCGTTAACCGTCCGTATAGGCTCCTCCGCCTCCAACACGATCGAACGGTTCTTCTTGAGGCCTGCGAGTAGACCGACCACCTCCTCCACTAAACCTTATAGGGACACCGGCGTTCGACGGAGTGGCATATTACTGCTTTCCAACCTGCTGACATCGAGCAGGTTTTCAACCATACTGTGCAACATCGCCGCGTCGATACTTGGCCGCTCCTCTTCCGTTCGAGGCTGCCTCTCATCACCTATAGGGATGACCGCAGGTCGTGAACCTGTGTCGGTTCTGGTTCCGCAGGAAAATCAGGAAAATGGGTGCAGCACAGATCTCGGACACGAGTGCCGTAAAGTTCTCGAACTCCTTTTCGGTTTCCAAATCCAGAGCCTCCTACGATTTCAATGCATCAAGTCGATTGCGCTCGGCGTGAGACTTAACGGCCTCCACATTCAATTTCCCGGTATCAACACATTGAGAACAAGGTTTTCATGAATAGACCAATGAGACAATCGCTACACATCCCGCACAATTCGCCCACACCGTGCCCGTATCCGATTCTCTTGGCCGCAGAATGCCGGGGGCAATGTCAGTCATATGCTACTATGGAAACCTGGTGACAATCTATCCGTTCCGGTCCAGGATTTCCTGTATCGGTGCTTTTGCCAATTCAACGAATAAGCCGGCGGACGTGTCAGCAAAGTGCTGCCTGCGTTCACGTCGGCCCTACACCGGGTTGCCAATGCGCTGTCTCGACAGCACTGCCGATGCCGGGAGGATTGCGTGCGTGTCTAAGCTCAGAAATCTTCATGCCTTAGCGGGCATATTCCCGATAATCCTGGTGGCACTGTGTACATTTTCCGCTCACGCGCAGCCCAACGTGCTCGACACCACAACTTCGACCAGTGAGGAGGTCGCGGAAAATGCCGCTCCTGAACTCACCATCCCATCCCTGGAGCAACAACGGGCTGACTTGAAGGAACAGTTGGAATCCGCCCAACAAACGGTGCGACCGGAGACGGCACAGCAGTTGGGCATTTCGTTGGAAGCACTGCAGGGTCGTGCCGACCGTATTCGCGCCCTCGACGGATTACTCCAGCAACAGATAGGAACGCTGCAACGAAGCGCAGAAGTGAATGCCAGCGTCGAAGATCTGGGGCGGGATATCGCTACCTATCAGGAGCGCGGGCTGAGTGAGCCGCCGCCCTACAGCCTGGGCTTTGCGGAGGGACTTCAAAACGACGTCACGGCGGAAGAACGCCACCTGGACAGCCTCGAAACGGAACGAGCCTCCATAGAACGGGAACGGGAAAGCGCGAAAGAGCGGCTTGCAGAGGCCCAGCGTGCGCGCCGTGCAGCCAATGAAGCTGCCGCACAGAACAGTGATCCTGCAAACGCCCAACGTCTGACCTGGACCTTGAATCGCGCCAAGCTCGAGGAGCGCTACCACCAGGCAGCAGCCGATGGTCGTAAACTCCGCCTGGAAATGGTCAATAAGGAATTGGAACTTGGGCAGAGACGGCTTGCCCACCTCCAGAATAAGGCCGAATCGGTACGAATTCACACGGAGTTCCGACTGGAGGAGTTGGAGGCGAGGTTGGCGGAAGTGGTGAGCAAGCGAGAAGCCCTGGAAGCAGCACTCCCCACACTCCGTGCCGCCCATGAGGCGCGGGACCAGGAGCGCAGTATCGCCCGGGCCTCACTCGAGGGCGCCGACGCCTCTGACACGCTGGAAGCGGAACTCGCCATGCGCAGTACGCGGGTAGACACGGCCGCGCGTGCATTGGAGCTCGCCGAAAAGCAGCTCTTGCTCCACGACATGGAAAAGCTCCTGTGGGAACGTCGCTATGCGGTCTGGCAGGGGGCCAATGATGAAGAACTCAGCCTCTGGAAGGAGGAGACCGAACGCTTCGTCGAAGAAACCCGACGTGACCGGGAAGTTCAAGAGGGGCGATTACTCGACTTGCGCGCGAGTATCGGAGAGCGAGAGAAAGTTCGGACCGAGTGGGCGGGGGACCCCGCAGGGAGCGCGGCCATCGATCAGCAAATCGTGAGTCTGCGTGAACGGGAATCGATTTTGAACACCTACCTGAGCGCCTTGCTACCCTTGGAGCGATTCGCGGAACGTCTTGAAGTTGAAATCGATCGGGAGCGCAATCAGGTCTCGTGGTGGGAGCGGTGGGAACGCTTTCAGCGCGTCGCCGGTGTGGTTTGGAATTATGAAGTCTTTGCCTATGAAGACGGTGCGGTCACCGTCCGAAAGATGGTCATCGCCTTCCTCGTCCTGACCATTGGCTTCCTCTTTACCGGCCGGGTATGTCGGGCCTTGCGTGATTTGCTCATCGCACGCACCCGCATTAATGAAAATGCGGCCGCCGCCGTAGAAAAACTCTTCTACTACCTCGCCATCATTCTCATTTTGCTGTACACCCTCAATCTCGTCAATATCCCCCTGACCCTCTTCGCCTTCTTCGGTGGTGCAATTGCTATCGCCGTTGGGTTCGGCGCACAACATCTGATCAACAATTTTATCAGTGGCTTCATCCTCATGCTCGAGCGCCCCATCCGTATTGGCGATCTGGTCGAGGTTGATGATGTCCACGGAATAATTCAGCACGTGGGGGCGCGGAGCACGCGGGTCCTTACTTCGCAGAACATTCACCTGCTGATTCCCAACAGCAGCCTCCTTGAGAATACTGTGGTTAACTGGACCTTGTCGGGCGAGAAATATTGTACCCGTGTCAGTGTCGGGGTGGCGTACGGGTCACCCACCGAAAAAGTTGCAGCACTGATTCTGGAAGCATCGGCCAACACCAAGACCATTCTCGACGCCCCCAAACCCCAGGTCTTCTTTACCGATTTTGGCGACAATGCCCTGGGCTTTGAGGTCCATGTATGGATCAAGATGCGCCGCATCATGGACAAGCGTCGTGCCGAGAGTGAGCTGCGATTCGAAATCGACCGGCTCTTTCGAGAGCACGACATCTGCATTGCCTTCCCGCAACGTGATCTACATCTCGATACGACGCGTCCGCTGGAGATTCGTATGGTGTCGGATGACAGGCAAGAAGGATAGACCACGAAAGCGAGCAGTAGAATAGGATCGTATCGACCCGTATGCCATCGCAACTCGAATGGGTGGCCTGCACTTGGCCTATCAGTCACGCCAGAATGGGCGGCAGTTCAACTCAGCCCTCGACGCCCAGCGCAATGGCGAGCACTTCGTGCATTTCCGAGACGAAATGAATCTTCAGTTTCTTCTGAATATTCTCGGGCACATCATCTTCCAGCATGGAACGACACAACTCCGGTAGAATGATCTCTTTCACCTTGGCCCGGGATGCCGCCAACACTTTCTCCTTAATTCCGCCCACAGGCAGGACCATGCCCCGCAGGGTAATTTCGCCGGTCATGGCCAAGGCACGCTTGACGGGCTTCCCCAACAGGAGGGAGGTGATCGCGGTCATCATGGCAATGCCAGCGCTCGGCCCGTCTTTGGGAGTGGCCCCTGCCGGCACGTGAATGTGGAGTTTATAGTCCGTAAACGCATTGGGATCAATGCCGAAGCGCACTGCGTTGCCATGGAGGTAACTCAGGGCCGTCTGGGCCGACTCTTTCATGACATCACCCAATTGACCGGTGAGTATCAACTCCCCTTTGCCCGGCATGCGCGTGGCTTCAATAAACAGAATGTCGCCACCTACCGCCGTCCACGCGAGACCGACGACCACACCCGGCATGCGGGTGCGCTCCACCATGTCGTAATGGACTTTTTGAGCGCCCAAATGCTCACGGAGGTCGTCGATATTGATGCGAATGGGTTTCTTGCGACGGCTGGCAAATTTCCGTGCACACCCCCGGCAGACATGTCCGATCTCCCGCTCCAGATTACGCACTCCCGCTTCCCGGGTGTAGTTGGCGATGATATGGCGCAGGGCGGCGGGAGAAATCTTCAGTTGACTCGACTTAATCCCGTGAGCCTCCAGCTGGCGCGGCACGAGATAGCGTTTGGCGATCTCAAACTTCTCTTCCTGGGTGTAACCCGGAATTTCGATAATCTCCATCCGGTCACGGAGCGCCCAGGGAATCGTGTCGCCCACATTGGCGGTGGCAATAAACATGAATTTCGAGAGGTCAAAGGGAAGGTTAAGATAATGATCCGTAAAGGTGCTGTTTTGCGCGGGATCCAGCACTTCCAGCAGGGCAGAAGAAGGGTCACCCCGGAAGTCATTGCCGAGCTTATCCAACTCATCCAGAATGACAACCGGATTACGAGTTTGTACTTTTCGGGCCATTTCAATAATGCGGCCCGGCATGGCACCCACGTAGGTGCGTCGATGACCACGGATTTCCGCTTCATCCCGAACGCCACCGAGGGCCATGCGACCAAACTCGCGCCCCAATGCCCGTGCAATTGATTTTCCAAGTGAAGTCTTGCCCACACCGGGAGGCCCAATGAAGCAGAGGATGGGGCCCTGGGCGTCGGGCTTCAGCTTGCGCACGGCCAAGTATTCCAAAATACGCTTCTTTACCCGCTCAAGGCCCAAATGGTCCTCATCGAGAATCGCCTCCGCCCGCTTGATATCCAGGCGATCGCGCGTCGTCTTGTTCCAGGGAAGTTCCAGCACCGTATCCAGATACGTGAGAATGACATGGTAGTCAGAACTAGACTCATGGAGTCGCCCTAGCCGGTCTACTTCTCGCATGAGTTCTTTGCGAACATCATCGCTTACGTCGAGGGCTTCTACCCGCTTGCGGTAGCCCTCCGCCTCACCGCCTTCTTCACCGCCTTCGCCCAATTCGTCTTGAATTGCTTTCAATTGCTGACGAAGAAAGAACTCCCGCTGTCCTTTGTCGAAGGCACTCTTTACATTCTCATGGAGCTTCCCGGAAAGCTCCATGATTTCCAACTCACGTTGCAGCACATACATAAGGCGCGTAATCCGTTCCTGCGGCTCGGGCTGGGCGAGTATTTTCTGCTTTTCTTCGTTGGAAATAGAAAGGTTGCCCGCTACCATATCGGCCAGGTAACTGGGGTTTTCCACAGACTCGATA
Source organism: Candidatus Hydrogenedentota bacterium (assembly GCA_030432675.1). Classification (GTDB taxonomy): domain Bacteria; phylum Hydrogenedentota; class Hydrogenedentia; order Hydrogenedentales; family JAEUWI01; genus JAEUWI01. The sequence goes on from JAUIMA010000118.1 coordinate 5,527, forward strand.
ATGATCTGTACGCCATCGGGGATATTGGGGGAGAGGGCGATCAGTTGGGCCATCTGTGTTTTTACCGCCGCCGCGAGGGCCTCCAATTTATCCTTATTCTTGACAATATCCTCGATGGGAACGATCCGAACCACTGGGTAGGGGTCCCGACGAATAAAGCCATTAATGCTGCAGCGCTTCAGGGTTTGGAGCATAACGTTTATGCCGCCATCCGGTCGTTGCTGTACTTGCACGACCCGGGCGATACAACCCACCTCATAAATATCGCCGAGATTGTGGTTTTCTACCTTGGGATCCCGGGCCGCACTCAACACCAACAGGCGCTCGCCGTTATGCACATCGTTGACCAGCCGAAACTCACTCTCGGTCTCGACGGTAATGGGGATGAGTGCCAGCGGAAATACCACCTGATCACGAAGCACTATGAGGGGAAGTGCGTCCGGAAAATCAACCGGAATGGGTACGGGAAGTCCACTATGCGAATCATTGTCAGCCACGTCGTATCAAACCTCTATAGTTAGTCTTGAAAAATTTCTGCCTGGGAATGCGAAGGTAGCCACCCCGCGCCATTGCCCTGCCCAATGGTGTATGCTTGTTACCTACAGTATACCCACCGAACGGTACCGCGTTAAATGGAGGGGCATTTAAGGGTCCTAAGCGGCCCTGCGAGGGAGAATGCGGCGAAAATTTCTTTCCTTCAATCTAAACGCCACTCGTCCTCTCGGCTCGCCGGGTGAAGTGTGCGGTGACATTTATTGCAAACGATTGGGCTGCGAGGTGGCAGTGGCATTCAATAATGGGTTAGGATCAGGCCCGTGAGTCGAACCGCGTAGTTCTTGGGATGACCATACGGGGTCGGGCTACCACGCTCACACGCCGTGACAGACAACTGGTGTAGTCTCCCGTTCGGCTCAAATGCGAATTAATCTCGGAGTATGACATGATAGAAGACCGGTTTGTAGACCTTATCAGCGAAGTGGCAAGCGCAAAGCCTGCCCAGGTGAAGGTCGCCATTGAATTGTTCGATAAAGGTGCTACCATCCCCTTTGTGGCGCGATATCGAAAAGATGCGACGGGTAATCTGGATGAGGTTGCACTCGAAACCATCGAGAATCTCAATACCCAGTACATCGCCTTTACGAACCGACGGGACGCTATCCTGGAAAACGTCGAGAAGCAGGGCAAACTCACGCCCGAACTCAAGGCCCAGATTCAAGGGTGCAGTGACGCGGTCATCCTGGAAGACCTCTATCTTCCCTTCAAGAAGGCCCGGAAAACCAAAGCGACGATTGCGCGTGAGCAGGGTCTCGAGCCCCTTTCTGAATTTATCTGGGCGCAAGTGCCTGGGGAGCAATCCGTCGAAGCCCTTGCAGCGACCTACGTGAGCGAGGAAAAAGGGGTGTCCGATCCCGACGCTGCTCTTCTGGGCGCACGAAACATTCTGGCCGAGCGTATCGCCCAGGATGCGGATCTGCGCCAACACGCCCGTGAAGTCTTCCATGCGGAAGGCGTATTGACCACCGCGGCTACCAAGAACACGGAAGAGCAGAAAACCAAATTTGAAGCCTACTACGATTTTAAAGAGCCCATAAAATCCATGCCATCCCATCGTCTACTCGCGGTGCTGCGAGGGGTCCGGAAGGGTTTCCTTCGCATGGATCTCGCGGTAGACGACGATGCCTTCCGCGCTGAAATGACCGGTCGCTACTGCAAAGAAACGGGGGGCGATCTGGCCGCTCAGATGGTTTTGGCCATTGAGGACAGCTACAAACGGCTGATCCAACCCACCATCGAAAATGAAGTCATCCAAGCGGCCCGTAAAGTCGCTGACGATGCGGCGACCCAGGTGTTCCGGGAAAATGCGGAGAATCTCCTTCTCGCCTCTCCTGCGGGCCACAAGCCGGTCCTCGGGGTAGATCCGGGCCTCCGAACGGGTTCCAAACTTGCCGTCATTGACCAGCAGGGAACCTTTCAGGAAAGTGCGACCATTTACACGACGGAGCCTAAAAAGGACGAGGCCGCAGCCGCTGCAACGCTGATGGATCTGATTAATCGTCATCAAGTCGAATTGGTGGCCATCGGAAACGGCACCGGCTCGCGGGAAATCAATCAATTCATTCGGAATGTCCTGAAAGAAAACGATAAACCAAACATCACGACCGTCTTTGTGAACGAAGCCGGGGCATCCATCTATTCGGCTTCGGAAGTGGCGCGCAATGAGTTCCCCGAGCTGGATCTTACTATCCGGGGTGCCATCTCTATCGCACGTCGCCTGCAAGATCCCCTCGCGGAGTTGGTAAAACTCGAGCCCCGGCACGTGGGCGTGGGTCAATATCAGCACGACGTGAATCAGAAGCAACTTCGCGAAGGCCTCAGCAAGACAATTGAATCCTGCGTAAACCGCGTTGGTGTGGATTTGAACACGGCCTCCGTGGAGTTGTTACGTTACGTCAGCGGCATCCAGCAGAACACCGCACAAAACATTGTGAAGTTCCGTATGGAGAACGGCCCCTTCCAACAGCGCACCCAGCTTACGGAAGTGTCCGGCGTGGGGGAGAAGACCTTCGAACAGTGCGCGGGCTTTCTTCGGGTCCAGAATGGTATCGAACCATTGGATCAAACGGCCATCCACCCGGAAGCCTATGGCATCGTCTCATCGATGGCCGGTGGCCTCGCCGTTGAATCAAAGGATCTCATCCGAAATCAGGAACTCGTCGACAAACTGAAGTTGGAAGAATTTGCCAACGAGAAAGTCGGCACCCTGGCACTCTCCGACATCAAACTCGAATTGTTACGACCCGGACGGGATCCACGCCAGGAGTTCAAGGCGCCTCAGTTCCTGGACGGTATCGACGATGTGAAGGATCTTGAGATCGACATGGTCACGGAAGGGGTGGTAACCAATGTCACTGATTTCGGCGCCTTTGTAGATATTGGCGTTCATCAGGATGGACTGGTGCACCTTTCCGAGTTGGCCAACCGCTTCATTAAAGATCCCCATGATGTGGTGAAAGTGGGCGAGATCGTACGGGTCAAAGTCATCAAAATAGATGCCGAGCTCCGTCGGGTTTCCCTCTCCATGAAAGCCCTGCAGTCCCCCCCGAAACCGCGGGAGAAGAGTGCGGAAGAGAAAGGGGCCAAGACGGCGGACAAAGGCGGTGACCGGCGCGCTCCCAGTGGGCAGAAGCCGGAATCCCGTCGACGCGCGCGGCCCGTCCGCAATGAGAACACCAAGGGTCAAGCCAAGAAAGGCGGTCGCAGCAAGGGGGGCAACCCGGGTGGCAATCGCAAACCGGCCGCTCCAAAAGACAATATGAACACCCTGTTAGCTGACCAGCTGGCCGCCCTGAAGGACAAGTTCAATAACAACTGATGGGGAAATTTCGGGGCGAAACTGCGAAATCTGAAGCCCTACTGTTGACATTTTACAGCTTGTGTGGTACCGTTTCTCAACTTTGAGGATTATTTACCGGATTTCCGGACCACTATGCGAACACTTCGATCCCCCGAAGTGTCAATCACATAAGAACTTACGTGTCCACACGGAACATAGGTTTCAGCATGATTTTCAAGTTGCTGGTACAATGTGGGCGCATGAGGGCAGGGGGCTGACCGGTTTGGACCGGAAATGCAGGAGATAGACGCAGTATGAATCAGCGAGACATAAAAAAGTTTGAGAAATTGCTGCTTGCCGAACGTGAACGGCTGACCGGTAGTATTAAGAATATTGAAGATGCCTCTCGTTACGAGTCTGGACGTGATAACAGCGGCGACCTCTCCAGTTACGCCGAATCCGGCACGGACAATTTCGAGTTGGAAACGGCGCTCAATATCGCCAGCGGCGAGTCCAACTGGCTGAGTGAAGTAACCGAAGCCTTGGGCCGACTTCACGATGGCACCTACGGCAAATGCGAGGGATGTGAAAAAGACATCCCCAAAAAGCGCCTGGAAGTGTTTCCTTCCGCCAAATACTGCATCGCCTGCCAGGAAGAGGTTGAGAAACAGAGCGCATATTAGTATCCCCCAATAATCCCAGCAAATAGCCGCGCTTTCCATACACCTTCTCGGATGGAAGGCGCTTTTTTCTCCATTTCTCGTTTCTACCGGGCGTGGTCATGTCCTTTGAGCGAGGAACATACGACGTCGATGTAAGGCAGGTTTGCTTCATGTACCCCACTATTCTTGAGTTGGGCCCCCTGACACTTCATTCCTATGGCCTCATGATAGCCATCGGATTCATCGTTATCCTCTATTTCATGCAGCGCGACGCCCGCCGGGTAAATGTCGAACCCCAGGCCATTGGTGATATGGCCTTCTGGACGCTGATAATCGGTGTGGCCTCGACCCGACTTCTTCATATCATCATGTTTCCACAACACTATTCGTGGGATGACCCCATTGGTTGGATAGATGTGCGCCGGGGGGGACTGGTCTTCCAGGGGGCGATCCCGACGGCGGTGCTCTACGTCATCTGGTCGCTCCGTCGGCGGAAGATTTCTTTCCGTACCGTCTGTGACGTCGTGATGCCCTATGTACCGGTTGCTCAGGCTTTTGGACGTATCGGGTGTTTCCTGAAAGGGTGCTGCCACGGCGACCGAGCCGATGAGCTCCTCTGGGGCATACGGTTTCCGGTGGATAGCCCGGCCTATGTGGCCCATCAGCACCGCTATCCTGCCTTTCCAGCCGATGCAACCTGGTCCTACCCGGTTCACCCGACCCAGCTCTACAGCGTGGGTTTGTTGCTTGGCATGTGCGCCTTGCTGCTCCTGATGCGCAAACGACGCCCCTTTGAAGGCGTCACTTTCCCCTTGTACTTCGTTTTTTACGGGATTTGCCGCTTTATCGTAGAGATTTATCGGGGCGATGGTAACCCCGTGCACACCCTGCTTGGCATTGACTTTTCATCGCAGCAACTGTTCTGCCTGGCCATGATCGTGTTTGGCATCGGGATCTGGTTTTACTTTCGCCAGACACGGGACAAGAGTGCGGATCACCGCTTCCCCGGTGGGGTCGCTGACAGCGACGGGTAAAGGCTTGGTCTAAAGGGTGGGTTCCGGTATACTATTTTCCCGGTAAAGTGCTGGTACGCCTCACAACCCAGGGAGTCCCTATGTGGCGCTTTGTGCATGTGACTGATCCCCATCTCGCGAGCAGGCGAGACGGAATATGGAACAATCGGTTCCTCTGTACCATGATGCCTGAGGTTATGGCGTGTCTTAAGCGTGATCTGACGGCGCTGGATCCGGCATTTATTCTACTGACCGGGGACATTGTCAGCGCACAAACCCGCGAAGCGATGCTGGAAGCCCGGGATGAAGTCGAACGCCTGGAAATCCCCTATTACCCCATGGGGGGCAATCATGACTTTGTGCTGCAGGATTCACGAAAGTGGTTCCTGGAAGCCTTTCAACACCGATTGCCCACACCCCAGACTTATTATTCCTACACCCATGAAAACCTACACTTCTGCGTCCTTGATGCCTGGTGGATGTGGTCGGACGGCGCACTCAGCGAAATCAGTGAGGCCACCGTCGCACGGGATCTGGATACTTCCCTGGAAGGCGCGCGGTGGGCCATTCCACCCCATGTGCTGAACTGGTTGGAAGCCGATCTCTCCGCCCACCCCAATATCGCCACAGTAATCGCCGTCCACTACCCGGTAGTGCCCATACCGCAGCGACTGCACAAGCCGGAATTTAACGATGGGGGGTGTCTTGAGAATGGGGGACTACTGCTCGAGTGCCTGCGCAGCCACCCCCAGGTAAAGGCCATCTTTTCTGGTCACGTGCACATGCATTTCGCCGAAAAACTGAATGGTATAACACAGGTAGTCACGGGGGCACTTCCGGAGTTTCCCACGGAGTATCGGGATGTTCAGGTCCACGAAGATCGCATGGAAATTCGCACCCTCGGACTGAGCGACCCTGATTTCGCCCGTCGTTCGCTGATCCCGGGAAAGAACTGGACGGCAGGGGAGAAGCAGGATCGGGAACTTATTATCCCCCTGCGTTAGCATCATGCGGTGCGAGGGCAAACCGAGCTGCCCGGTACGTCTACGATGCGTCGTCTGAAACCGACAGGGCCAGCACCAACACCAGCTCTCCTTCGCCTTTCAACTTCAAGCCCCGCACCAATACCTGCTTGTCAGGACGTAGCAGCAACTCCGTGGAGAGGGCCTCGATCTCTTTGCGCGGTGGCTCCTTCGACTGGGTAAGAATACGCAAACGAACCCGGAAACGCCCATCCTCCCCCGCGACGGGGGTATTCATTTCGAGGGTGTAATCACTGGTTAATTTGATGCGGGTAACTTCCTGATCGTTGAAGGCATGCGTTTCTGTGCTCACATTACGATAGTCGTTGTGAGGAAGGCCGGACAGGACCCGATGTATTGCGTCCAGCCCGATATCGAATCGGGTAGCTTCCCGTTCAACAGAACGGGCCTCCACGACCCAGAGTTTCAATTCGGAACGCGCCTCTCCGTAGGCAACGGACCAGGGGAAGGCCAGCACTAACATAAGGGCAACCGAGAGGGAGCGAAACATTATTAGACATCGTCCTCGGCGATAGAAATCCAAATGGTCGTTACACCGTCATCGGAGTTATCCCAGTGTACCGTGGCATCGTTCAACTGGGTCGATACGGATTCCACTTCATTGGCTTTAACCGGACCAGGCCCGGTAAAGATGGAAAAGGTAGCGATCGCGATTACCAGTGCGGCGGCCGACAGGCTCATAAGTGCCCACATTCCGCCCGGGCGCTGTCGAGAGCGTGAAACCTCGGCCTGTATGCCTTCCATGAAGGCCGGAAACTGGTTGTCGGAAAGGACGGGGACTTCGGGCTCAGCGCCCAACGCTGCACGAACCTGAAGGAGCGTGCGCTGGTGGGACGCACAGAGGGTACAATCCGCCAAATGGGCCTGAACAGCCTCCTGCTCCTGCGACTCCCCATCGAGTAGCCGCTCTACTTTGCTTGTCCATTTACAGGTTATCATAATCAACTACCCTCCACGTAGCCCATGGCGACCAATTTGCTCTGCAGTTTCTTCCGGGCATGATGTAATCGGCTCATCACGGTACCTTCACTACAATTCATGACTTCCGCCATTTCCTTGTAGGACATCCCTTCATATTCACGCAGCACAAAGGCCATCCGGTGCTTAGGGGAAATACCGTCCAGTGCCGTCTGAATCGCCTTGCCCAACTCCGTATTCGCCAGTTCCTGTCCGGGATCGGAGGGAGCAGCAAAAAAATCTTGCGTAGGCAAGGCATCCATCGACACGGTCGGCAGACGTCTTTTCTTAAAATGGTCTTTACAATGGTTGGCCGCAATGCGTAGCAACCAGGTCTTTATACCCGAATCTCCGCGAAAGCGCTTGAGGGAGCGGAAGGCCTTGATAAAGACCTCCTGGCTGACATCCCAGGCTTCCTCGCGATTCCGGAGAAAATGATAACTCAGTCCAAAGACATCATTTCGATACCGTCGAACCAACTCTTCGAAGGCCTGTGGTTCTCCTGATTTCGCACGTGTTACCAATTCG
>JAUIMA010000119.1 GCA_030432675.1 Candidatus Hydrogenedentota bacterium
TCAATTGTATGACTCCAACGGACTGACCCACATGCGCACGTGTGTTGGAACGTCAGGTGTGTCGCCGGATTTCTCTCGTGACCGGAAAGGGGGGCCATCCTCCAATCGCCCAGCCTGCTACATAAATCAGTCTAGCATGTCTCGTTCTTAATTCCTATGTGAAGGGTGGATTTCCTAAGCGCCCGGCACCCCGTTTCTCCCGCCCAAGTCTATCAGGCTATCGTCCCAGTCCTTTGAAGAGATAGAGCCCCTCTTTGCCCGGTGCGACGATGTCTTTCCAGCCGTTGCCGTCGATATCGGTAATCCAGCAATAGATACCAATGCCGCTGGCCTGACCGGCAGGGCCGTAGTCGAGGGTGTGACGGATGAAGCCTTCGGGGGCGATGTCGTAGTAAACCGTGAAGAGGGGATCATGACCGCCCGCGTCGTGGCCCCGGTGGGCGCGGTAACGTTTACCCGTGACGAGTTCCAGCGCACCATCGTTGTCGATGTCGGCAAGCTGCATCTCATGGAACTGGCTGCGGTGTGCCTCGATGACGTGCTGGGTCCATTCGCCCGGCGCACCCTGTTCATACCACCAGAGGCCATAGCCGTGGGCCCCGCCGACGATGAGGTCGTTCTTGCCATCGCCATTTACATCGTGGACGAGAATGGGGACGGAAGCGGTGCCGAGATTGAAGTCGGGATGCCATTTCCAACCATGGACATCGTAGGGGTCTTCAGAGGCTTCCATCCAGCCGCCGGAGAAAATCAGGTCGGGCCGTCCGTCGCCATTCACGTCGCCACAGCCAAAGCCGTGCCCGCCGCCGTTTTCCGGGATGGTGTATTGCTCGAAGCGGCCCTGGCCCACGCCGTTTGCGTCGCGCACCAACCGGAAATAGTGCACCGGACTGGTGGTGGCAAAGACTTCCATGTACCCATCGCCGTCCAGGTCGAAGAAGGAGCACCGCTCGATGTTGCCGGTTCTTGCGACCGTGTGGGTGGTCCACTCAACCGGCTGGCCTTTGGGGTTCTCCCGCCAGTAAAGGGTCTGGCCAAACCAGCCGCCCGTGACGATGTCCATATAGCCATCGCCGTTCACATCCATGGGGTAATCACTGAAATCGTCGTAGTAATCATCCACCTGGAGGATGTCGCAAATTTTGTGGGCCGTGGTGAATTCCGGCCCGGCATGCCAGAAGCCGCCAGATACGATGTCCACATGGCCGTCGTTGTCCACGTCGAAGACGGAGGCGGCTTCATAGGTGGTGTCACCAATTTGGGTGCGTTCAAAGAGGACCGAGGGTTCGGCAGCCGCAATGCAGAGCGCGGTAGCAAGTAATGTGGATGTCATCATGATAGGCTTTCCTATTTCTGTTCAAACGCTGTATTTAATGATTACGCGCAATAAAAAGTTCGTCCGTCCATATAGTCCGGCCCGTGCATCCCAACGTTTCCATCCGTGGATACGATAAGAACATCTTCGTCAAATGAGGTACAAACCGTCGCCAGTGTGTCAATTGGTTCGCCGAAATCGTGGTGGTGGTCAAAACGAAAACCGGGCAGGGCCAGTTGCTTCGCCGAAAGCTGTTCTACGGGATTGGCGGGGTCCAGGTGGCTTTCAAGCTCATGGGACAGGGTGTTGAGGAATTTCCGCCGTGATTTGGGACGGGAAATGAGATCGAGATAGCGTGCCCGTTTGCCGGGAAGGGCGAACTGGTTCAGGAAGCGTCGTAGGGCCTCTTCTGCCTCGGGTGAACTCGCGTAGACTCCCTTGTGCTTCATGGCAAGACCTCCCAGTGGCCATGTTTGTCAGACCCCACTCGCTGCACAATACCTTTCCCTTTCAAGGTTTCGATGTTTTTATCGATAGCGGTCGTACTTATTCCAACTTGCTCAGCCATCTCCCTTTTAGAAATGCGCGGATTTCTACGAATGAGTCTGACAATCGCTTGCTGGTTTTCTACCAACCCTTCTACCAACCCTTCTACCAACCCTTCAGATCCTTCGTTCGCCAGCGGTAGATTTATGCGAAAAATATCATCCTCTACTAACTCCGGATCGTGCCCGCCAAAGGCCTTTCCATAGCGGAACAATTTGCGCACGCCAGACCCCAATTCGTCCGCCCATCCGATTTCCTTAAATACCTTGGCGATAACGGGGTTCTTAGGGTAGGGAGAGAAGAGACGGGGGTCGATGGGGCCGTGGCCGTGGGGCCGATTGCTGTTTTCGCTGAACAGGCGGTCACGTTCAATTACAAATTTGGCGGGGAAGGCATGGCTGTATTCTCTATGAATTAACAGGTTACCGATGATTTCTCGGAGAATGTGACTTCGAATACTAATGCGTTGCGTACCTTCCAAAAAGAACGGGTCACTCAAATGTTTCTCTCCGAACGCAATCAACCGATCATGGCTGTCGAGCAGGTTCGTGCGAATATCATCGCGGTCATCGTATCGGTCCACGTCAACCCTACGTAGGATGGCGTCGGTTCTGTGATGGGGCAGCACGGACAAAATAGTTTCGTCTTTGCCAAAAAGCAGAATGGCAGCCAGCGTCAGACCTTCTTTATTCTGAAGGAAGTCTTTCTGGATAAGCCTCGCACTCGTCAACAACTCCTGGTCATCCATGGTTTCCCAGGGGTGACTCCGCTGGTGAACCGAGGCCAGTCGTCGTGCCCGTGCGATTAGATTCGAATCCAAATCAGACATCGCTGCATAGGGGTAAATCGTGTTCTCGGAGTAGTGACTTTGCTTGCTCAAATAGCGTTGGGTCACGAGGGCCTGATTATCCGTAATGTCGAAATCCCCATCTTCATTGCGGTCAAATATTCGTCCGTTGCAGCGATGAATCTGGGAACTGGGTGGTACCACGATATGGAGTAGCAGAGCCCCTTCGAAGTCAACAGTGTTGATGCTCAAATAGCAGGGGGGAGTCAGTTTCTGTGGGTTGTTGATAGCGTTGACGAAATCCTGTTTCATCAGTTGCGCCCGTTCCGGGTCAACACCGGAGATCTCCCCGGAATCACGTACACCCAATAGGATTTCGCCGCCATCTCGATTCAAGAAGGCGCAAACCGTTTCGTAAATGTCCCGATTCAGAGTCTTCCGGGCGGTCTTGAATTCGACGTGGCGGGATTCGCCACCGTCCAGAAGAAACTGAATACGGGGATTCATGATCTTGGTAAACTCCTTGTGTCGAGGTGCGGTCGACAGAGGTCTCTATTTCTGCTCAAAGGCCAACGGTGCGCCTTCGGGGGTCGTGAGGCGTGCGCAGAAGTTCCAGCCGCCCCCATGCTGGATGATTTCCAACAAGATGGTGTTGTCGCCCCCTTGCAGTTTGACGGGGACGAGGTCGTTGTCCAACGCGGTGCCGCGGTCGGTAATGTTCTCGTGAACCTGGACGCCGTTGACCCAGGCACGGACTCCGTCGTCGCTACCGATGCGCAGGGTAGCGTCTTGCCCTTCTGCTACGTGGATGGTGGCATAGGCAAAGGCGCGGACTTGATCCTGGAGGGGGAAGTTGACGAGGGCCATAGCGCCCGCCCCCTTCGTGGGTGTCCAGGCAACCTTCTTGTCGCCTTCCCCAAAGGAAGCGGTGAGATCGATGGTTCCGTCAAGCATCACGGGGCGGCCATCGGTGGGCGCATCTTTCAGCGGAAAGGGCAGGGCGATGTGCCATTCGTTGATGAAACCCAGCTGGCGGGCGAAATCTTCCGCACTACCGGAGACGGGGCCCATCTGGATCAACTGCTGAACCGTACCCGTATCGGTGGCCCGGGTCAGCAGGGCGGTCTTGAGGAGATTGGCTTCTTCGCCGCGCTGGGCCTCGGCCAATACACGGGCCATACCCGTGAGTACCTGGGGGGAAAGCTCCAGGAGTCCATTCTCTCCGAGGGCGCTCTTCAATTCATCATAGGCTTCGGCCACGGGGTAGGCCTTGATGCCTTCGAGTGCTTCGGCACGGCCTACGTCATCCCTGGCGATGCGATAGAGGGCGAGGTAAGCCCGACCGGTGCCTTGCGGATTCCCCTGATCGCGGAAGGCGGTGCCCATGGTGCGAATGGCCTCGGCGGCTTTCATCGCGTGCCCGGCGTCATCCGTGGTCGCGAGGGCTTCCAGCAACGGGATGCTCTGGGGGACGTGATACTGGGACAGGGCATCGATGCGGAGGGCGGGCGACAGGGATTCGGCTCCTTCAAACAGGGGCAGGTAGCGCGGGTCCTGGGTGCGGGCCATGATGCCGAGGAGGCGCTCCTGGATTGCGGGGGACTGTTCGGGAAAGGCCGTCATGAGTCGCTCGGGCACGGCCGGGTCATTCAGGGACTCTATGGCCGCCATGGCAGGTGCTTCCAAGAGGCCCGTGGTATCGCTGCGCCACGTGGAGAGGATCGTGTCCATCACCGAGGCATCACCGCGACGGCCGAGGCCCGCGAGGGCACCGCCCTGAATGACCGGGTTGTCGGACTGTTCAAGGAGGGTGCGGAAGAGGGCCATGCTGGCATCCCAGGCACCGCCGTTGACGGCCATAGCGTCCGCCAGGCGAAGGGTGGCATCTTCCACGGCGAAGCGGTGGTTAATGTCGATGGTGCGGGCCAGGGCGAGGAAGGGCTCCCGGTAAGCCGGGTCACCCGTGGGGGCCAGGGCCCGGGCGGCGGCGGCCTGTTCGGCGGGCGTTCCCTGGACCAGTTTGTTGGCAATCAGGGGGATAGCCTTAGCGTCGCCTGTTTTATCCAGGGCATCCATCAGGGCGCATGCAAAAATTGCGTCTACCTTGGGCAGGGCCGTGCGAAGGGCGGCCCGGGCTTCGCTGGTGCCGCTTTCCTGAAGGGCGCGGCGTGCACGCTCCCGGGTATGGTCCTGATAAAGGAGGGCGTCGATGGCGGAAAGGTCGGCCCCTTCGGGGATGACAATGGGTAGAATGCGCAGCAGGGTGAACTGCTCGGACTGTACGTCGGTGGCGGCCAGGGCATCCAGCAGTTGTTTCGCCACGGTGGCCCGGTCGGCTTCCCGACCCGGCACGCTCACATCGTTGGCGATGTCGAGGATGACCTTGTTGGCCGCCCAGGAGATGGAGGCATTCTCCTCCTTAAGGAGGGGAATCAACTGCGCCATGGTGCCGATGCCATATCGGGGAATAAATTGGCGTGCAAGACTGCGTTTTATTTCGTCGCCGCCGCGGAGGTCCTGGACGAGTTCGTCCAGGGTGGGGCGGGGGGCTTCGGCGACGGCTATGGAGCCGCATACGAGCAAGGCGGCGGCCACGCCCAACCGGGTCGTAAGCATTCGGTAGTTCATGAAAACATCCTCAGATGGTCAAAGTAAGGGGATAGGGGATTCGGACGGCCTAGAGGTGCCAGGGCGGACGATAGGCCCGGCTCAAGTAACGGTTGGCGGCGTCATCTTGGATGAATTGCTCGGCCTCGCCGTCCCAGTTGAGTTTACGTCGGGTCTTCAGGGCAATGCCGGCAAGCAAGACGGGAATCGTCGAGCGGACGCCTTGTTCAATATCGGCCGCGGGCTTTTTCCGCGTGCGGATACAGTCGAAGAAGTTGTTGTGGTGGTCTTTATTGGCCCAACTTTTTTCCGGTTCGCCAATGAATTCTTCGATGCCGAGACTATCGGGGAAGACCTTAAAGGTGGCCCGGTCTACGATAAGTTTGCCTTCGGTGCCCTGAAACATGATGCCCAGGCCCTTGCCGCCGTGCTCGTTGGAGTGGCGTTGTTCCCACGTCACATTGACGCCGGGGTATTCCCAGATGCTGTCGATGCTTTCAAAGTTCTGGCTACCTGCATTGCCGCGGGGGCTCGTACCAATGGCCTGCACGTTGAGGGGCTTGTCCTGTCCGATACCCCAGTGCACGATGTCCATCAGGTGGACGCCCCAATTGGTGAGCTGTCCGCCCCGGGCATAGTCGTGGTGGCCCATGAAGCCGCCATAACGCCCCATGGAAAAGGGCTCATAGGGGGAGGGTCCGAGCCAGAGATCCCAGTCGAGCCCATTGGGTACGGGCTCCTCTTTCAGGCCCACGCCCCACCCATTCACATTGACCCAGGCGCTGGCGGAGGTAATCTGGCCCAGGCGTCCGCTACGAACAATATCAATCGCCTTTTGGAAGACGGGCATGGAGCGCTGCTGGGTGCCCAGCTGCATGACGCGGCCATAGCGCCGTGCGGCCTCCACCATGGCGCGCCCTTCGGCGACCGTGGGGCAGGCGGGTTTTTCGACATAGACGTCCTTTCCCGCTTCGCAGCCCTTTATAGCGAGGAGGGGGTGCCAGTGGTCGGGCGTGGCGATGAAGATGCCATCGATGTCATCCCGGTCCAATACATAACGGAAATCCTGAAAGCCTTCGGGGCGGCGGCCCGTCATTTCTTCTACTTTATCGAGGCGATTGTGGTAACGGCCTTTGGCCACATCGCACAGGGCGACGAGGTGACAGTTCGGGTTTTCCGCGAGGGCCTCCACATGCCGTCCCCCCATGCCGCCCGTGCCGATGACCGCGGTGCGCACCTGGTCCGATGGGGTGACGCGCGCCGCATTGGCCCGACCCGATTTGGTGCCCGTTAGGAATACCGCTCCCACGCCCAGGGCCTTGCCCGTGCGCGTCAAAAAGCGACGTCGATTAATCGAGGGAATTTTACCCATAGTGTTGTGCCTCTCCATAAGCCCCGTAAGGGGCAGACTGCCATAGAATTAGAATCCGACATGATAGATCACGACCGGGAGAAAGTAAAATGGGTGCGGGGGGAGGGGGACAGCCCCGACGGTCATCAACAGTCGGTGTGGGGAGAGTGCTCTTGTCTTGCCCCAACGTCGAGCCGGTTCCATGACATGTCCACGTCGGTGCAGTCCCCGGGGCGCGCTACTCTTTGAGGCCTTCGCGGTTCGTATGGAGGGTCACCACATCATCGTAGACCCGCCGCTCAAAGCCGGTTACGTTGCCTCCCTCATCATTGACGGGAAAGATATAGACGGGCGTCAGCGATATGTTCCAGCCCGTATCGTCGGGCGTGATGTCGATTTCCACGTGGCCATAGTGGCGGCCACCGTCCACCAGCTGCTTGCCGTTCCACAACTCCGGGTCATCGTCATGGGCAATCCAGGCCTGCCAGGGGTTGGCGCAACGAGGGTCTTTTTCACTCTCCGGTGCACCAAGTCCGTCGCCCGCGACCCCGGCATCATAAAATATTACGTCACCCACCAGAGAGCGCTCGAAGGTTTCGTTGTGTCCGCAGAGCACAGCCACCACGCCATAGCGTTGGAAGGCGGGGGTGTAGATCCGCATGGGGAGGCCGGCCTGACCACTGCTGTTTTCCATGGAGACGGGCAGAATATGTCCGCCGCTGGAGTAGGGTACGTGGTGAAACTGGACAAAGATGATCTGGCCCCGTTCCCGGGCGTCCTCCAGTTGGGCCATGCACCAGTTCCACTGGTCGGAACCTTGGTTCATGTCGGGCATATCGTCGCCCGGGTAGGTGGCCGCATCGATGTTGATGTTGGTGTCAAAGTCCGTATCGTCGGGAAGGCCATTGCAGGAATCCAGGGTCAGGACGGTGACGGGGCCGTAGTCCACGCGATAGTAGGCGTCTTTGTATTTGGGGTTGTTGTTGGGCGGCCCGTCAATGTAGGCGAGGGATTTGCGCCGGCTTCTGTGGATGGCTTCAGGGGCATACTCGCCGTTCCGGGCGCCGAAGGTTTCCCAATTACCCAGGGCCATGAGGAGAGGCGTATGGGTCATGAGGTCGTCAAACTTGCCCGCCAGGTGAAAGAAAAATTCATCCCACGCCCGTTGGTAGCCACCGCCCTGGACGAGGTCGCCCGCCATGAGCACCAGGTCTGGCTTGCGCGATTCAATCACCTTGATGTTTTCAATGAATCCACGGGTTTCGGTTACCAGATACTTGGTGATATCTTCCGGACGGCCCGTGCTGTCGGTGTGTTGTTTGGCCGGCTCCCAGTTGCGGTAGGTGTGTCGCCCGTCGGGGTCGGTCTCCGAATCGGCAAAGGCGATGAGCCGCAACGGGCGCTGCGTGTTGGGCAAGGGGGCGGTCTTGAAGGTGCCGCGAAAGGTGCTGTTGCCTTGGGTGACTTCATAGGCATAGGCGGTATCGGCCGTAAGGCCCTTCACCTGGATGGCATGTTTCACACTGGCATTATCGAACATGTCGGGGAAGTCACTGCGTTCCGATTCTTCCAACGCGGAATAGCGGGCCTCCAGGAGGTCTTCCGGTGTGCTCCGCAGGGTGCGCACCGTGGTGCCCGAAGCGCCGTCTTTGACCACCAGCGTGCCCGACTCGGCGGTGGTGGTGAACCAGTTGATTTGTATGCTCGTGTTGGAAGGTGCCTGTAAATAGGGCAGGATGCGGAAGTCCGCCAGGGCCGGATTGGCCTGGGAGAACGGGGCTTCCGCCGATGCATAGAGGGGAAGGAGGAGTAGGAGCGCAACGGCCGAAAGGGTGCCCTGGAGCGGGCGGGAAGGTGTCGCGGAGATACGGGGATGAAAATACACGGGAGAATCCACCGGGGTTCGGCGGCCTGACGGCTCGCCTTGAAAAGGTAACTACAAATACCCCCACAGTGTGACGGGAAATCTTCACGCTTTTCAATGAGGACACCATTGCGCCCGTCATCGTCCCATAGGTGCTCCTACGAGGGTGAAGGCATCCACCTCCTCGGGCATGGTGACAGTCCAGCCGTTGAAGGCATTGCTGTAGGCCAGGGTTCCCACGCCTGCGAGGGCTTTCGCCGTCATGGTGGTGGAGGTGAAGTAGACAGGCGACTCGCCGAGGTGTATCACGCCACCGGCACCCGGTTTGCCCGTATTAAGGACACCGGGTGACCATACGATCAGGACCGCTCCTTTGGGTCCCTCGAAGGCATAGCCGTGGACCTTGTCCGTCTTATGATTCTCCACGGCATCGGGCTTCTGGAGTGGTGCCACGAAGGTGGGTGCCGGGCCGAGCAGGTTGGCCAGGGCTGCCTGGGCCGCGAAGAACTTCTGGGGGACGGCCTCGGGGTCGAGCAGGGGATTTTCGAGATCCATACTGCCTACGTTGACTTCGCCCTCGAGACCGGAGTGCCAGAAGATTTTCTCTACGCCATGGGCCAACAGGATGACAGATTGGCGGATATTGAAGTCTGCGGCTTCCCGTTCACTCGCCTGTTGGCGATTCGCGGACCAATGGGATGTGTTGGGTGGTGTCCAGGGGGACCATGGTTTGTCATCGGTCGCCCAATAGCTTAATTCCGTCGCCCAGATAGGTTTCGGGCCGCCGTGGGCCGCCATCGTGGCCTGGATGCGTTCCATGGAAGGGATAAAGGATTCGGGTCCAGTCCCCTCAGGATAAGGGTGGAGGTTGTAGATATCCACAAAGGCCAGCCCGCCCTTCTCGATAAACTCATCGCCCAATTTACTCTGCGCCATGATGGAAAGTCCGCCGAGCACTTTGCAATCGGGGTCGGCGGCCTTCATCGCTGCCGAGGCACCCTTGAGCAAATCGATATAGGTGTCTACGGTGTAGCCGCCGTTTGTCGGGAGGCAGTACCACGGCACCCAGAGTGGTTCGTTAAGAAATTCCCAGTAGGTTACGCGATCCTGGTAGCGGGTCACGGTCGCCGCGATGAATTGGTTGAGTTGTTCGCGGTGCGCGGGCTTTGGGGCATAGGCGGTGCGCTCTACCGGCCGAAGGTCCTCTTCGGGGGCTTCCGAAGCCCAAGCCGCAGAAGGTTGGGGCGGCAGGAGGAATTGGGGGAGCATGCCATTGGCGGCGATACGGTCTACCTGACGATCCAATTCGGTATAGTCATAGGTGCCTTCCGTCGCTTCAACCGATTCCCATTTCGCCGACCAGTCCCGCGCCCAGAGGGTTCCGCCTTTGCGCAATTGGGCGCAGGCCTCCCGCGTGGTGGGGGCGTGGTTGAGGCCAAAGATGCTGTCTTCCCAGGGGTAGGTATCGATTATCGCGAACTTTATCGTACGCGTGTGCAGCACATCGTTGGCCGACCACGAAAGATGGGCACGATAGTAGCCGGTGCCCGGTACCGTCAGGGGTAGAAAGGTGGTGGCGCGCTGGCTGGCTGGCAGGTCCAACCCATGGGCCGTCATGGCGCCCCGTTCGCCAAAGTAGTCTTCCAATTCGACGCGCAATTCGATACGGGCAGGGTGGGCCGTGGTGTTGAGGCCCACGACGGTGAAGCCTGTGGCGTCCTTGCGGTCGAAGAGGTTTCCATAGTGTTCTGTGTTGATTCCGATTTCCACCGCTTCACGGGGGGCATAGGGGGTCATCACTGACGGGGCAGCTTCGCCACCAACGGCGGGGGAGTCGGGCGTGACCTCCAGCTGAACGGCGTCAATCCATACCGTCGCCGATGCGTCGGGTGTATCGCGCAGATTCGGCCCCACGGCCACGTAGACGTCGGGATGTTCGGCCTCCATGGAGAAAGAATAGCGCGCCCATTCGGTGGTCAGGGTTACGCGCTCGGTGTGGGTGTTAGCTCCGAAGCGGCTGTTGATCTCGCCACCGAATCGAAACACGAGATCGGCGGACACACCGTCCCGATCCGCGCGCATCCAGGCCGACAGGGTGTAACGTGTCCCGGGGTATACATCCATCCAACCGAGGGTAGCGGCCCGTGGCGCGGCCTGTATCGTCGTGGTGGAAGCGCCCAACGTATAGTCCGAGTGGGTCACCGGCGTCTTGCCCGGGCCCAGGTCGATTCGGAGGCAGTGCTCGCCATCATAGGCGTTGCCGGCTTCGACGGTGCCAACCAGACCACAAAGATCGCCGCCACTGACTGTCGGCAGTCCCAGTGAAGACCAGTGGTCTGTTCCGAGTTCGAAACTGCTGTTGGGAATCAGGTTTTTTGCACCAATCGGCGGTACGGATGGGTTCCACCGTGGTTGTCCTTCCGTCCCGGAAGCGAACACGCTGGACGCGATCAGCAGCGTCAGCGCGAGCGTCAAACCAGCCTGGCGGTTTTTCTGAATGGTGTCGAGGCGGTTTCGTAACCATGCGCTGCAAGCGTTCATCGTGCCCTTCGTCCCAGCTCCGTTATTCTCGTCGTGTGAAGTAGCATTGTGAGCAACTAAGTTTGCTGGAGCCTGAGGGGAAATTGGAAATGAATTCCCCTCCCGGGAGGGGAGTAATCCTCAATAACTCAGGAAATTCAGGTTGCCGTAACAATGACGCATCTTCTTGCATCAAACCACGCGCGTCGTATCAGGTGGGTCGCGCCCAGATGCAAAAGTCATAGGGCTCGAGAACGAGTTCCCGTGCGGCTACCACCATTTTTCCGGACACCAGGTCGACCATCGTCTTTCGAAGGCCCAACTGGCGCAGCCGCCAGGCCTCGATGGATTGTTCCTGGTTGCTGAAGTTGGCCATGACCAAAACGCTCAGGCTTTCGTGGGTGCGGAAGTAGGCAAAGACGTGGGGGTTGCCACTCTCCACAAACTCCGTTTCCGCGCGGCTGAAGGCGAGGTTCTGGCGGCGCAATTGAACGAGTCGAGAGAAGCCGCCGTAGATACGCCCTTCGATACTTTCAAAGTCGCCCCGTCGTTCAGAGGCTTCCCAGTCGAAGCGCATGCGGTGAAGCCAGCGGGAGTCACCCATCTTGTCGGGAGATTCTTTGTAGGCATAGTTGTTCCGCATGCCCAGCTCATCGCCCAGATAGATAAGGGGGATGCCGCCAATGGTCATGACGACGCCGTGGAGGAGTAGGATGCGCCGGATGGCCCATTCGATTTCCTCGTCATTGTCTTCGGCCATCGCTTTTTCGAGACCCGCCAGCGAGGCGCAGGTGCCGGAGATGCGGGCCTCGCCCGTTACCGGGTCCTCTTGAAAGGGCTCGCCGGAGGCAAAGGAACCGGGGAATTTGCCGGTGTAAAACTCGGAGAGGAAGCGGCGGTGCTGGAGGGGGTCAAAGCCTACGGCAGCGACGTCTTCATCGGCGAAGCCCCAGCCGATATCATCATGACAACGGACGTAGTTTACCCAGGAGGCCTGGGGGTCAATTCCAAAACTGCGCTCCATAGAGCGACGCAGGATACGCGTATCGTGGGTGGCCAGGGCTTCCCACAACAGGGACATGAGCTGGGGGTTGTAGGAGAGCTCACACTCTTCCTTGCTGATATATTTACGCACTTCATCGGGGTGGACAATGGCTTCCGATTTGAAGGCCATGGCGGGCGCAGCGATATTCTTCAGCGCATTGAAAGCCTGCACGATGACATGGGCGCCGGGCAGGTTTTGACAGCCCGTGCCGAGCTCTTTGCGCGTGAAGGCGATGGCGTCCAGGCGCAACACCTCTACGCCCTGATTGGCCAGGAAGAGCATGGACTCCATCATGCCGTTAAAAACTTCCGGATTCTCATAGTTGAGATCCCACTGGAAGTTATAGAAAGAGGTCCAGACCCATTTCTTGATACTGGTTCGGTAACTGAAGCACCCGGGAATCTCGTCGGGGAATACGGCGCGAATACTCGCCTCGTAAGCATTCGGCATGGTGCGGTCAGGAAACATGAGGTAGTACTGTTGGTAGTCTTCGTCGCCCGCGAGGGCTTGTTTGGCCCACTCATGTTCATCGGAGGTGTGGTTGAAAACAAAATCGAGAACCAGCGAAATGCCCCGGTGGCGCAATTCTGTCGCCAGACGCTCCAGATCTTCCATGGTGCCCACGTCGGGGTTCACCGCCCGATAACTGCTGACCGCATAGCCCCCATCGTTGTCTCCCTCGGGCGACTCAAAGAGGGGCATAAGGTGCAGGTAGGTGATGCCGAGTTCGGTCAGATAGGGGATCTGCTCTATGAGGCCCTGTATGTCATCGGAGAACAGGTCCACATAACACATGGCCCCTACCATCCGATTGGATTGATACCACTGGGGGTCGTACTCCCGGAGGGCATCCAGGGCCTTCAATTCGCTCGGCCGATCAATCCACATATGGGTCGCGGAAGCGAGGATGCTTTCCACGTGAAAAAAGAAATCATAGGCGTCGCCATAGAGAAAATGGAGGCCTTCGAAGAGCTGCGGGAAGTTTCTCCGCAGTCGCTCCTCAAAGCCCTGCCATTCGTCGGGCTCC
>JAUIMA010000695.1 GCA_030432675.1 Candidatus Hydrogenedentota bacterium
AGGGATGACGGGCTCTCAGGTGGAATCGGAAGGGGAAGCCGTTTTCGATGAAGCCCTGGAGCAGGCTATCGAACAGAAGATTCTCTATCGCGAGGGAATCCTCAACGACATTAAGATTACCGACGAGCAGGTGGAGGAGCGGATCAAAGGTATTCGGGATCGCTATGCTTCGGAAGAGGCCTTTTTGGATGCCCTCCGGGATGCCGGGGAGACCATGAGTGATTTTCGGGAGCGGATTCGGAAACAGACCATTGCCCTCTCCATGGGCATCAGCAAGCGCCGTTATCTGGAGCGCGATGCCGTAATTTCGGAAGCCGAGTTGGCCCAGTATTACCAGGACAATGAAGAGCGATTTCAGAAGCCGGAGCGTGTGAAGCTTTACCGTATCTTCCTGCGTATCGACGGTACGGAAGCGGGCCGGGCCAAGACGCTGGCTCGCCTCGAGACGTTGCGGGAAGAGCTTGCCCTGGGTGCTGACTTCAGCGCCCTCGCCAAGGAGCATTCAGAAGGCCCCTTCGCAGAAGAGGGCGGCTTTGCCGGATGGATTGAGCGGGGTGACCTGCAGCAGCAGTTGGAAGAAGTCACCTTCGGCCTGGGTGCGGGCGACGTGAGTCCCATTATCGAAACCGAAACGGGTATGATGCTCCTTCTGGCGGCGGAAAAAGTGGAGGCCGGTCTGGCCAGCTTTGACGAAGCCCGCACGGAAATCGAGCCCATCCTCCGTGAAGACTACGGTACGGAACGCTACAAACGATGGATGGCCGAGTTGCGTAAGCGCAGCCGTGTCCGCAAGTACCAATAAAGAAAGCAGTCCGTCTCCGGGCGGGCCTGCCGCCGAATGCCGCGCCCCCCACGTCCCGGTGAAGCCCACGATACCGGGTGGCCTGGTGTTTCGGGCGTGCCGAATGAGTTTCTGGGTGTTATATGACCACCTGGGCCATTTTATAGTGATTAATCTGATGACGGTGGTGCCGGTGTTGGGTCTGGGTGTGTTGGCGGATGGCCTGGGCGTCTCCCCCATGGCGATGGCGCTTCCCATCCTACTGTGGATGTTTGTGTTGGCAGGTGGTCAAGGCCATCTCATCAACACACTACTATCGGGTCGTCCGCTCGAATACCGAGCCATTGGTGTCGGTATCCGGCAATTCGGTCTGCCCCTGGCCCTTTTGGGATTGGGCGCAGGTGGTTCCATCGCGCTCTGCGGCCTTGGAATTTGGTTTTATAGCACGGTCCTCACCGACCGTGCCCCGTTGCTTGGGCTGGCCCTCGCCCAACTCTGCGCGTGTAGCGTTGTGGGGTTGGCTATGACAGCTTTTTATGCGGTTCCGGCCGTGTTGGCCCTCCGCGGCGCGCTGTGGCCCGCATGGCGTATGGGGGCGAAGCTCGTATTGCGACATTCGGTTGGGAGTGCGGGGTCGCTTGTGTTGGCGGTGATGGCGATGGTCGTGGCGGTAACGCCCCCAGGTTTTGTGTTGCTCTCAACGCTGCCGCTGGTTACGCTGGCGTGCTGCACGTATGAATTGTATGCGCGTGCCTACGCCGCTACAGAGACCGTCCGTGACGAAGCAGACGGATATTTAAATCGTGGGTTCAGAGATTTTCTGTACCCCTGGAAGGAATAGTCGGGTCTTCGACAGTTAGACCCGTACTGGTTGTTGTCGAATCAACCCACAAAGAAAGAAACCATCATGACACGTATTACTGGCATTCAAGGACGCGAAATTCTCGACTCCCGGGGCAATCCTACCGTGGAAGTCGACGTTTATCTGGCATCAGGTGTTTACGGCCGGGCGGCTGTGCCCTCCGGTGCCTCCACCGGTGAGCACGAAGCCGTAGAACTCCGCGACGGCGATAAGGGTCGTTACCTGGGCAAAGGCGTCTCCAAGGCCGTCGAAAACGTGAACAACACGATCGCCGAAGAACTTCTGGGGATGGACGCCCTGAACCAGCGCGAAATCGACAAGACCATGATCGATTTGGACGGCACGAAGAATAAGAGCAAGCTCGGGGCCAACGCTATCCTCGGGGTGTCGCTGGCTGTGGCCAAGGCGGCTGCCGAAGCGCTGGAAGTGCCCCTGTATCGCTATATCGGCGGTGCAAATGCGCATACCCTTCCGTTACCTATGATGAACATCCTCAATGGCGGTTCCCACGCGGACAACAATGTGGATATTCAGGAATTCATGATTATGCCTGGTGGCGCGAAATCCTTTAGCGAAGCCCTCCGCATGGGTACGGAAGTCTTTCACGCGCTCAAGAAGGTGCTGAAAGACAAGGGCCTCAACACGGCCGTGGGCGACGAAGGCGGCTTTGCCCCCAACCTGGGTTCCAATGTGGAAGCCATTGAAGTGATTCTCGAAGCCATCAAGGCAGCGGGTTACAAGGCCGGCACGGACATGTGGTTGGCTATCGACG
>JAUIMA010000120.1 GCA_030432675.1 Candidatus Hydrogenedentota bacterium
GTCGTTGGGGAAGATACCCCTCCGCCAGCCTCGCAAACGACAGGACAGCCACCGCCGTCTCCGACGTTCCCCGTTACCCACAAACACGTGGTGGACACCCCGTGAACGACTGCGGATCGCGATGTGTGGCGCGGCGGTCCCTGAGACACAGGGACCGTCTCGCTCCAGAAAACCCTGCGAGTAGCCCACGGTCCCCGGTGCGTGGTATAACGACAGGGCGGATCGGGGTTGATCCGCGTTGTGGGCGCAGTCGGTGCGCCGTGATGTCTGGCCTATGATCAATTTGTTCAAGAATCCCTTTGCCCTTCTGAATGTTACGGTGCAGGATGCGCCCGAGACCATTCGGGAGGCGGCGGCACGGGCGGTGGCCGAAGAACGTCTCTCGAAAGAAGAGGCGGAGGGTGCGGCGACGATGTTGCTGGACCCGGCGGCGCGGGTTGAGGCGGAGGTATCCTGGCTCCTGGGGCGGAGTGTGCCGCGGGTACGCAAGATATTGGACGCCCTTTCCGACCCACCCGAAGAGCATGCCCGGATGGCCCTGTTGGAGAGTATCGACGGCGTGGCACGTTCTAACCTCGCGGCCCATCTCTGTTCGGTAGAGCGGGCGGGTGTGCCCTTTGTGCGGACCATGGTGGAGTGCCAAAACGAAATCGACCCCCAAGCCGTCTTTTGGCTCGTGAATGGCAACCGGGAAGTAGCGGGAGTGCCCCCGGCGGATGAGTCGACGCTCTGGTCGGCGCTGGAAAATCTCCAGGCCCAACATTGCGCTGCCGTGTGTGAATCAATTGCCAATCGAGAAGAGCACCGCAAGTTCATGGTACGCCTCTTCGCCGATGGATGGAATCCGGAAGGTCCGGCCTATACGTTCCTGGAGCGGGTCGTGGCCGCCTATGATGCGTGGTATGACGCCCATCTGGCGGCCATCGAAAAACGACTGGCGGGCCACATCACCAAGATAATGGAGGACTCGGCCAACACCAAGGCGACCGAGGGGATTAAAGAGTGTCTGGCCCTGTGGGATGAATACAGCGCGCCCCTCCAACACCCCACCGTTAATGATGAAGCCGTGATGAAGCGTGCCGAATCAATCCATGGCCATGTGAGCGGACTCTGTGGATTTCTGGCGCGGGAACGGTGGCGCTATCGTGCGGCACTCCAGATTTCCGAATCCCTCCGTTACGCCTTCCCGGACTTGCCACCGGTGCAGCTTCCCTTACCGGAGCAACTCGATGCCTTGGGAACGATGCTTTCTCAGCCACCGGCCACCGGTGCTCCCCAGGAACTTGCGCAGGTCATGATGCACCTGCAACGGCATCCGAAAGCCCTGGCCGAAAGTCTGGCGGCGGGTGACTTTTCCCGGGGGAACACCCGGCCCGCCGGAAAACTCTACGGTGCCTTCACCGATGCCATGGCGTCGGCCCACGGCACCCCGGCGGGTGAGGGTATCTGGATTATGCTACGGTGTCAGGCCCTCGATCTCGCCACGCGGCACGGACAAACGGCTGGCGCGGTGGGACTGCTGGAGGGACTCCTGGCACAGGCCGATGATCACCTCATGCCCTCGGAAGTGCGGCGTATGCTGGAGGCTGACGTCACCCGGCTGGAACACGGGCGCAACCTACGTCGTCTCAATAGCCTCATCGCAAAAAAGAAATATCGTGCCGCCGAAAAGCTGGTGGAAGCGCTCCTCTTAAACCCCACCGACGAAGCGATCCACGATGACCTGGTGGCGCACCGGGTGACCATTCAGGAAGCACTGGAAAAACCGCAGGGCCTCCCCTGGCGGTGGCTATTGGCCGGACTGGGAATTCTGGTGGTTGCACTGATATTGGTGCTGACCTTCTTTCGTTAGTCGTGGGAGCACTTCCTTCGGGAAGGCGAGCGTGATACCTGGTGTTTTCTCAGGCAGGAATACCGGAGCCCCTATAATAGAAAACAGCCCACAACGCAGGGTTGCAGGCTGCTTTGAGGTGCATTTCCGACGCCTACTTGGACATCAACTCGCTCACGTGGGGCTCGATGACTTCGGCCCAGATCTTGTACCCCTCTTCGTTGGGGTGGAGCAGGTCGGGCATGATCGTCTTGGGTAGATTGCCTGCGTCATCGAGGAAGGCGGTGCCGATATCGAGATAGCGAACCATGGGGTCGGCGGCCAGATCGGCGATGAGGCTGTTGGCCTTTTTCAACTTCTCGCTGATTTCTGCAGGCTTATCCGCCCGGGGGAAAATGCCCAGCAGGAGTACCCGTGTCTCCGGTAGTTCGTTACGCAGCACACGGAGAATAGCGGTGATGCCTTCGGAGATTTCCTCCGCCGAGTTGGCCTTGTGGTTGTTGGTCCCGATCATCACCACGGCGAGCTTGGGCGAGATGCCTTCGATGTTACCGTTTTGCAAACGCCACAGCACGTGCTGGGTGCGGTCACCCCCAATGCCCAGGTTCACGGCATTGCGCTCGCTGTAGAACTTGTCCCACGTTTCCTTGCCCTTGCCTTCCCAGCCGTGGGTAATGGAATCGCCGATGAAGAGCAGGTCCACGTTACCCTGTTTCACCCGGGCGTTCATGGCTTCGTGGCGCTCCATCCAGCCTTTCTTCTTCGCGCGCGGCTCTGCCTCTACCGCCGTATTGGCGGCCTGTGCAACGCCCGCGGTGAAGAGCAGTGTCACCAGGGCCAGGGCCGTGACCCAACGTGTATCGCGTAGTAGTGTGTTCATACGAACAACCTCCTTGTTGTGTAAACCGGTAGTTTGGTGTCTGCGGATTCTCTGGGCGACCGCTCCGATGTGGGGGCGCGATCAGGTCTACCAGTGTACCCGACTGCTGACGGCAATATCCTGTAAATTTTCTTGGTTGATTCCCGACGTACTGGCGAGAATCACAAGAAGCAACCTTAGTTTAGTGCCTCGAAGGGCGACAGGTATGGGTTATGGCGCCATTGCGGAATCTCATGAGCGACCAGGACGTGGACCCACATTAACCGCAGGCCACGGGCACTATTCCGTGAGTTGATGGACGTCCTTTGGATGGACTGCATTTATCCCGTCGTAATTCAATATTTTCTCATCAGCCGTTACGAGCGCGCAGCCCAATTCGATTGCGGTGGCCACGAGTATCCGATCTGCGGGGTCCTTGTGAAATTCGCCTGGAAGACGGCAGGATTCGACGGCGGCGATGCGCGTCAACGGGATAGTGTGGACACCAGGGTAGGAGAGTGCCTGCTCCATCCAGTCGTCAAGCGCACACGGCTAGGTCAGTCGCTTTCGCGCGTGGAGCATGGCGACTTCCCAGCACGATATGACATGGATGCCCGTGGAATGGGCAGCACGCCTGTCCAGTGCGTCTAACGTTTGCTCACGGAGTCGTGGGGCTCCATGTATCCACCTCACCCAGATATGCGTATCCAGCAGAATCAACGTGCAGCATCCCAGTCGTCGGCGTCCAGCGCGGGGGTAAAGGGGTCCTCGTATACACACGGTGTCCCGCGCAGGGCCATATGGGCAGGTGAGGTATCGACGCTATCAATGAGTTCAATTTGAACCCGAGCACCCTCACGGAGCGTCGCGGGCTCGTCCAGTACGATGGAGCCGTTCTCTATATGTCCTTTGTACGTCATCACTTGCCTCCTTGGTGCTGCAATTATTCTACCACGGCCCGATGAAACAGTCTGACCCCCAGGGTTGAATTCCTCCATGGCACGGGGGTCTTAAGGACTTGGGAAATATGACGGCGGACCGTCGGCGCCCCATAAAACTTAACACTCCCTTACTTCACCAACTCAATCTCATATTCAATTTCCACTTCTTCCTCCTCGTCTTCCTCGTCTTCATCCTGCTCCCAGGGTAAGCCGCCGATGGAATCCACCCGGCGCTTGACCAGCCGTAAACCGGCCTGGGACTCAACCGAAAACGTTTCGATCACACTGTCGTCGGGGCGGAGGGCCTGGATATTGAGCTTCCACCCTTCCATATCGATGACGAGGAAGTTGTTCACCTTTTCCTGCTTTACAATCTCGACACCCTCCGTGCCCACACCTAGACTGTCGCCGAGGTCGTAGAGGCTGGCACCGCCACCGCCGGATACGACAAAGTGGCTCATGCCCTTCTGGTGGTGCTGGTAGTTGTGGGTATGGCCCGTCACCACGAGCTCCGTGTTGTGCTTCTCCAGGATATCGGCGAAGGCCATGCGAATCTCAATTTGAGGCTCACGCCGCGAGAGTTTGGAATCGTAAAAGGGCACATGGAAGAAGACCACAAAGAAATCGGCGCCGTAGTTCAACGAAAGGTCCTTGTCCAGCCATTCCCGCTGCTTGGCGAAATACTTCCACATGATGTCTGAGTTCCAGATCTTGCTCTCCGCCATCTGGTCCGTGCCATCGGGCACATCGGGCGCTTCCGTATTGAGCGCGACAAAATGGACCCCGCCCCAGTTAAAGCTGAAGTGCTCTTCATTCCCCGGCAGGTCAAAGAAGTCGAAGTACTCTTTGGCGTTGTCCTCGTGGTTACCCAGACAGGGCACGTAGTAGGTCTCGCGCATGAGGGGCTCGGCCACGCCGAAGAATTCTTTCCAGTGGTCGAGAATGGTGCCATGGCTCACCAGGTCGCCACTGTTGAGCACCAGGCTTACGTCTTTCTGGCGGCGGATGGCATCCACCACGCTCTTGTGCACCTTTGCATTGGAGCGGGTGTCGCCATAAACGACGAAGCGAAAATTCTTGGGACCATCGGGTGCGGTACGAAATTTTCCTTCCGCGCCGCCTTCGAGTTTATAGCGGTATTCGGTATCGGGCTTGAGGCCATCAAAGCGTATGGTATTGGTGCGATAGTTGTCGCGTGTCTGGGACTGGCCATCCCCTTCCAGGGTGACCGTCCGGTCACTGGTAATCCAGACGACCGTGGCTTTTTCGGTTTCGACCCGCTGGACGTAGGGCCCGAAAAGGATGGGATCGGCGGCGTGGGCCAGGGAGACGGCAGCGAGCGCGAGGAAAAGAAGAATAGTCTTCAACATGGTGATGGTCCTTTTTGAAGCTTCTGGCGTAAAGGCAGTATAGCATCGTGCACGGAGATTTCAAGGGACGCTCGCAGTGTTAACCATAAATCGTGCCACGCGATCCGACAACGTCGGTTCGTGTGTGGGGACCGAATATAACTGAAGTAAATGTGGATGGTAGGGAGGGGGGCTGACGCTCGGGTGCGTCCCTACGGGCGTGGCACGGGCCGCGGAGTTCGCTTGTCTCGGATACCAAAAAAATGCCCCGACACGGGGCCGGGGCATGGTAATGGTCAATGCTAACGATTCGTTATCCCTGAATCTTCTTCACCCGCTCCGTCACGTCGCTCAGGAAATTATTGAGATAACCCTGCACGAACTCCAGGGGATCGAGGCTGTCGTCTTCGATGAGGGGCGTGAGGTCCATGGCAAAGGAAACGCCCGTGCATTCATCGACCCCGTGGGACTGATGGTAGGTGGCGTGGGCGCGACGACGGCCCATGGTGGCCAGGTCGTAGCGCTTGCCCCCGGCAATCTGGGAATCGAAGACCCCAACCAGGGCCATCTGAAGGTTTTCCCGTTCGGATACATTAAAGGCAACCTTGTCGTCGTCCACCATCCAGTCGAGGTCCCGCCACACTTCGCAGCCATAGACCTTCTTGGGCTTGGCTTCGGCGGAGACCTTGCGGAGGGCCGCGATGGTCTTGAGCGTCACCCCGATGTGGGTGTCGTGCTTATCGGCCAGGTTGTGGGTGTAAACCACCTCGGGCTTCGTCGCTTCAATGAGGGCGGCGAGGTCGTTGATGGGACCCTGGTCTGCCGGGTCCTTGACCATGCTGCTGGGGAAAGCCAGAAGGAACTGGGCGGCGAAGTCTCCCACGTAGGCGGCCTTCTTCTGCTCCTTGTTCCGCACGACGATCATGTCTTCGTCGCTGTAGTCGCCGTAAATACCACTGCGGGGCGTGCCGCCGCCGTTGGTCACGACCACACCGGTGTACCACTTATCGGGCTGCTGATAGCATTCCACAATGCCGTCATAGGCCATGATTTCCAGGTCGTCCTGGTGCGCGCCAATGGCGAGGTGGGTCGTCCGCGCCAGGGCAGCGCTTTCTTCTGTGCCATCGGGGATGAATAATTCTGCAGCATCAATGGTGAATTTCATCGTTCTTCTCTTTATTTTGGTTTCGGGTCCGGTGAGCAACGGAACCCACAAAAAATTGTCAACCACGAATGAACACGAATTCACACGAATCTTGTGGGCTTCAAGATAACGCAGCGCGCACAAAGAGCACGTATGCTTGCGTTAGGTTGCAGCCGACCGATGTCTTTCCGTGGTCCGTTCAACGGGCATGTATCTAACGTATTTTCTCGATTGTAACCGTAGAAATAACGGGGCATCATTCCATAGCAGTACGCGTTGGCACGAAGCATGTATCAAATAGGCGAACGCTCAAGACGGCTCGATGCACCCGGACTTTTTCCTATTCGTGTGAATTCGTGTCCATTCGTGGTTCAAATTTTTTAGAACCAATCGAAAGGCCCGAAGGTCCTCTTTGCGTTGCCGCTGTATTGATTCCGCTATCGCTTATCCCAGTGCCGGCAAACTCGCGGCCGCAATGGACTGACCCACGCGGCGGCTCTTTTCGTCGGGCAACTGGATGTTGATGTGGGCGAGCTCGGGGAACTCTTTCGCCAACACGTCTTTGGCGCCATTGAGAATCAAGTCGCCGCCAGAACCCGATGTGCAACGTCCCAGAATCAAGACGTGTTTCAGCTCGTAGAATCGGGCGTAGTGGGCCAGGGCGTAGCCGAGATACACGCCCATGCTCTGCCAGATTTTCAGGGCGCCTTCGTGGCCGGCTTCCAGTTTTTCCTGGACCGATTTGAGCTTCTCCGCATCGGTAACGCCTTCGGGCAATTCGATGCCGGCCACCGGGGCCAGACGGAACACACACTGCTGGGAGAAATAACGGGCACCCACGCCAATGTCGCGGGACCACTCGTCTTCGGGGCCTTCGGGATTGTAGTCCACCGGGGCAAAGGCCAGCTCATTCAGCCAGCTTGTGATGTTGCCGTCCAGGGTGACATAACCACCGGCTTCGCTGGAGCCCAGGGCAATACCGAGGACGCCATTGTCTTCGAGGGACATGGAGCCGGCGAGGGCCGTGACTTCACCATCATTGACGATGTCGAGGGGCACACCCATCTCTTTGCCAATGCGGTTAAACATGTCACGCACTTCGTCGAAACGATCTTCGGGAATGCCGCGGAAGAGGGAGGCAATCATAGCGCGGTTGTTAATATAGACACCGGCCGAGCTGCCGCCGATGGCATCGACCCGGGGCATTTGCTGGCGGCCGTCTTGAGGGCGGCCATCACTTCATTGTAGTGGTAGGTGGGGTCCGTCTGCTTGCGGGGCTCCCAAACCACTTCTTCCGAATAGACCGCTTCGCCGTCGATGACTGCAGAAACCTTGCGGTCGGAAGCGCCCAGGTCAAAGCCGATGCGGCAGCCGTCCAGGTGACGGCCCAGGGGCTGGGTGGATTCGTTTTCGGCGGGCACCTCGTCGGCGGCACACCCCACGACCGTAAAGGTCTGCTCGTAAACGCTCTTGCCCATGAAATCGTAGTCAAAGGCACGGTCGCCCTGGGGGCTATAGGCGGCCTTGAGATAGTCGGCCACATAGGCAGGGCCACCCACATGGACTTTCCAGGCACCCCGCTGCCAGAGCAGGAACTTCACAATACGTTCAATGTAGAAACAACTGGCTTCCGCTTTCTCGTGGCCTTCGGGGAAGACGGCCGTCTCAAAGCGCGACAGCGCACCACCGTTGCGCTCCAAACCCAGGATAAGGGGGACGCCTTCGCCGGAGGCTTTCACCGCCTCGTCGAAGGTGCGGTTGGCCATCACAGCGGGCCGGAAACCGGGGTCCAGGGGCGGTACAATAGTGGGTGCGGACAACATCCAGGCATAATTCATGGGAAAAACCTCATTCTCGATTGCTTCGGCGGACGCCAAAAAATGAGGCCTTATGGTAGCACAAGGGGGCGGTGCGATTTAAGCGGGACCTCGTGGCGCACATTTGTGGGATAGTTTCGGCGATTCACTTCTGCCTTGGGCCATTGGCGTCTGGATCGTATTGAGCGTCGGTAACGACCAGTTCATTCTCTTCAATGTTGAGCTGCATCGTGACCCTTCCCGCGGACGGACAACAGTTTCCATCTCCCTCTTGCCAGACGGGACTGCTGTATGTCAGCGATTGAATGTCGAACCCACCACCTTTCCAGACCGCCCTGCCCTCGGGCAACAGGGTTGCCAGGCGCTGATCGATGACATCCAGATTCAACGGCACCGGCAACCGGGTATCTTCGTCGAACAGGAAGTAGTACTCGATATGAAAATTGCCTGTTCCGCCAACTGGGGCTCTGTAAACGAGCAGGCGGCGACCGTCTATATAGACAAAATGGGGTGGGGTGGCCTGCGAGATCGTAGAATACATTGACTGGGTATAGATAATTCGATGATTCCCTTTTGGGTTTCGCAGAACGATGGAGCGGTGCCGGGCGTCGGAATTTTCGACATCGAACACTTCATAGTCATACCAGGTCCCCAGCGCGGCGACTGTCAGTGATTCTACTGCGTATGGATGCGTCAGGGTGCGGACTTGCTGGGGGAATGGGCCATCACCGGCGTCTTCTTCCGCTTCATCCGCCGTAACCATCTCGGGCGCTATGCGCAACAAGTTTTCACGATAGTTGTCCAACGGGGTCGACGCAGGCAACAGGTCGACCTGCTTCCGTAGAGATTTTCCATCTTCGACGTAGACAGTCCACCCTGCCTGCTTGCTTTCGGATTCGGCGGCGTACACCTGGCAAATCCCACTGAGCGATATGCCCAGTAGAAAAGCGATTCTCATTGGAGGTTTCCCCTTTCGCATACGGAATGCGTCGGCGCGCAATTCCCGATCTTCGTTCAAAATTCTGCCCGGTCTCTAATTTTCGATAGCGATGTGGCACCAGGATTTCTCTGGAAGGCCAACGGATTCATTATATACCCAATCAGGCGGGGCCCAAAAACGGGGGGCAGCTTCACCGGAAAGGCAAAATACGCCGCGTGGCCTATTGAGGGCGCCCGCCCACACCTGCAAGAAATTCCCGTTACCTGCTATAATGGACTGAGATGGTGGTCGACCGGAGTACGGTCGGCCGTGTGTATCTTTTTCAGGAGTTGAGACATGCCCCTTTTCGCCTTTACTTGCACCGCTTGCGGTGCAGAATCCGAGTTATTGGTCCGCGGAAGCGAAACGCCCCATTGTCCCGCCTGCGAGAGCGAGCAGTTGGAAAAGCAACTCAGCCATATCCGGCCCTTGCAGGCAGGTGCCCCGGAGCCCGTGGGCTGTGGGGCCTCCCAGTGTTGCCGCATGCCGGGTGGCGGCTGCGCGAATTAGCCCCCTAAAGGAGCACAACGTGGACCACCCATCCCAAAACCCCCGCCCCATCCGGACGCTCCGGCAGCATTTCTGGGAGGGCATCAAAAACGCCCAGCGGCGACGTCCCCTGAGCTTCTATCTGCTCTTGTCCATTCCGGTGGTGCTCCTCCTGGCGGTCCACCTCTTCCGCGCACGGGAAGACCCCCATCAATTGGCCCTGGGGCTGTCCATACTCTTTATTTATCTCGGGGTGGTGCTCATTGGGGCCTTGCTCGATATGCTGTCCATCATCCGCACCAGCCTGTCCGCCGCCCGCCGATCCTATAAGGAGACCTTGGGCGACGACGAGTTCCTGGCGGAGCTCCGGGCCAATCGCAGCACTTCGGAAGACTAACGGGCCGATTTACCGTTGAGGGAGCTCTTGCCAGCAGCTTTGGGCCGGACTTTCAGCCCTTGTTGTAAATGGCCGTGATTTCCTGGGGCGTTGCCGCAGACTGGTATATGGCGCGCCTTTGGCGCTATCGAAGTAAATTTGGTTACATGGCGGATAGGGCTACCACGTAGCGCGACGTTGGCGCTGCAGTCGTAGGCTTGGTTTCATTGCGGATAACTCTTTTAGGGCCAACGGCCCGGAAGCGTACCAGCATGGGGCAACGCCCCATGATGGAACGAGTAAAACCCTGAAGGGCTGAAAGCTCGTTCCATCGCCCTCCGCAGGGACGCCGAAATCAAAGGGCGTTTCACTTTTCTAGAGATCAGCACCTTGAAAATAACGGCTCATCGGTCTCAATCAGACAACCAAGAGCCGCGGTGCGGGCACTTCTTGGACTCGCCCCATCGATTGTTTTATAATTCCCCTACCCGTGCGGAGGAGTAGCATAATTGGTAATGCAGCGGTCTTGAAAACCGCCGCCCTCGGGCTTGCAGGTTCGAGTCCTGTCTCCTCCGCCATTTTTTCCTTTCGGGCTTTCCCCCATTCCCCCCGCTTCCTGCGTATACGTGAGTTTTCCCTCCGAATAAATAATCCAATGCGCTGTGGGTGCCACTTCACGCCTGCCAAGATCGCGGATGCGATATCTTGACTACCACAGAAGGCACGGAAATACACGGAAATTTTGGACAGGCGCTATCTTTATAGAGTTGCATCGAAACCCCTGGTTGATGTATCTAATTCTTTGTATTTTGTAAGGCAGTATCGGGTCATTCAGCGCACCGGTTCGGGAAACCATTTTCAATGATTCTCGAACGGACCGAAAATATCAAAAGGGGCATTCTCATGGCCAAGAAAGATGATAAGCAGGGTTTCGTAGAGGAGTTTATGGATACCCTGACGCTTATTCTAATGCGACTGCCTGGTTGGGCCGGACTGCTTGTCGCTGCGGCGGTTTTTCTTCTTGTGACCTTCATTATACCCATGACGGCCAATGAGCTGGCCGCCAACAATTCCTACATGGTGCCTCTTGCCACCATGGTTGGGACTTTCGGTATCATTTTTGGTCCTTTGCTTTGCCTGTCTGTTCTGTTAGCTACCGCTGCGGTGTATATTCGAAGGCGTCGCAACGACGAGCTCCTCGATGGCCACAAGAGTATCCGCGAATTGACTTGGCGCGAATTTGAACACCTTTTGGGCGAAGCCTACAGGCGCAAGGGATACTCGGTCCATGTAGCTGGAGGAGACAAACCCGACGGCGGCGTTGATATCGAGTTACGACTGGGTGAGCAGGTGACGCTGGTCCAATGTAAACATTGGAATTCCGGGAAGGTCGGCGTGCGGGTGGTCCGGGAACTGCTCGGTGTCGTCACCCAATCGCAAGCCCATGAAGGTATTCTAGTCGCATCCGGAGGCTTCACCGATGATGCGATAGCGTTCGCCCGTAAGAGTCCCATCATCCACCTCGTAGGTGCTAACGAGTTGCAGTCGTTGATTCGTTCCGTGCAGCGGGACCCTGGCACATCCGTTCCGCCCGCCCAGTCCAGAACCTCGCCCCCCTTGCCTTCACCCTCAGTATCCACCGAATCCGTGGAAACAGTGAAACCCACACCCCCATGCCCTGGATGCGGCACACCGATGGTCCAACGTGTTGCCAAGCGGGGAAAACACAATGGCAATCCCTTCTGGGGCTGCCCGACCTATCCCAAATGCTGGGGAAAAATTCCCATAAGGAAATGACCGTTTCGCTGGGTTCTGTTCACTCACTTGCCCTACAGTATTTCAGACCACGAATGACACGGATTGAACGGCTAACTTAATCTATCAACAACTGCTGGAAAACAAACTTTCCGTGTAATTCGGTGCATTCCGTGGTAGTCATCCATCGGCGACCACCTTTTTGACCACGCGCTGCCAGTTTCGGAGCCACCACCGCATTTCCATCATATGCATATATCCGCCAGCAGGTCCCCTATACGTATCAGCCAATGCTATACTCTTGCCTTCGGTGAGTCCGAGTACGCATATGCTGCGAAGTGTCAGGCGACCTCGCACATGCGGCCCCCTCTTCGCGTCTAACACCACCCAGGAATTCCACGGTGACCCAATTTTTTAAAACCTACCCCGGCCTGATCATGGGCTTTTCGGCCTATGCGCTCTGGGGTTTCTTTCCCCTCTATTTCTATCTCCTGCGCCATATTGGCAGTGGAGAAGTGCTGGCCCACCGGATCGTGTGGTCGGTGGTTACGTTGCTGGCCATCCTCTGGTGGCAGGGAAGGCATCGCAGTGTCTTTGGCGCGTTGCGCTCCCCCAAGCAGGTGGTCTTGCTGGCCTTTGCTTCGCTCATGATTACGGGCAATTGGCTGGTCTATATCTATGCCGTGAGTACGGAGCGCACCATCGACGCCAGTATGGGCTATTTCATTAATCCCATCTTGCTCACCCTCATAGGCCTGGTCTTTTTCCGAGAGCGCCTGAACCGATACCAGGTGACCTGTCTGCTCCTGGCCGCCGTCGGCATCGGCTATCAGCTCGTCACCTTGGGGGGCTTCTCCTGGATTTCCCTGTCGCTGCCCTTGCTCTTCGGCTTCTACGGCGTCGCGAAGAAACGTCTTGAGCTCGACGCCGTATCGAGCCTGTTTCTCGAGACCACCATGGTCATGCCGATAGCCGCAGGCTACTTGATCTATCTCGGTATGGGACAGCATCTCGCCCTCTTCACCGGAACGCCGCTGGTACAGTTTCTGCTCCTGGCCACCGGCATCTCGACCACCCTGCCGCTACTCCTGTTCTCGGGTGGTGCACGGCGTCTGCCCCTCAACACCATGGGCTTCCTCCAATACATCACGCCCTCCCTCCAGTTTGCCATCGGACTTTTCGCCTTTGGTGAGCCGATGAATCCCGACAAATTGATTGGATTCATTTTTGTCTGGGCGGGGCTACTCGTGCTCATCGTCGGGCAGGGCTCGCGCATGATGCGAAACCGAAAGACCCCCGTCATGTCACCCGATATGGCCCAGGCATGTCCAGACGGTCAGGCGGAGAAGGTGTAGAGGGGGCCTACGGGTATTCCCAGGCGGCGCCGATTTGTTCGATGGGCAGCGTCGTAATGTTTGGAGCGAGTGGGTAGGATTTTTCACCCGGATAAACAACCCACAAGT
>JAUIMA010000121.1 GCA_030432675.1 Candidatus Hydrogenedentota bacterium
GGCCACCTCAAAGACTAGGAGATCGTGGACGACGGTACCCGTATTTTTGTCGACACAAAGGGCGTAGAGGGCGGTGCCGTCTTTTCGGGCGGTGGTGAGCCACACCTGGTCATCCCAGATAACGGGCGTCGAATGGCCCACGTCATGGATTGGGGTTTTCCAGGTGACGTTCTCCGTCTCGGACCACTGGAGGGGGAGTCTGTCTGATGAAGTCTGCCCATCGGCGGTGGGGCCACGCCAGTCGGCCCAGTTTCCCTGCGCATGGCAAGAGACAAAAAGGCACACGGTGGCTACGAGGTATTTTAAGATCGGCATTGGGTTCACACTCCCGGTTTGCTATGCATCAGTAAATCAGAATTGCGCCGACGGGTCAAACGGAGGATGTGAACCTGACTGCCGGGACGGCACATCAGACTTCATGCGAGTATTTCTTGATGCGGTATGGGTATAGTAGGGAGCGATACCACATACCGGATAGAAGGAGCGCCTAACATGCAGGATATTCGAATGAGGTGGTCATGGTTGGCAGTCGTCGGCTTTATGGCGTTTCCGTACACCGCGCTTGCGGACCAGTCTCCTTCCACCGTCGCCGTGATCACCAATGAGACCGGTGCCCATTTGGGGGCCTACTTTCGCAGTCTCGCGGACGCCCCGGAAGTGGGGCGGGTGGTCCTCGCCGATCCCGATGGAAACGCCGAAGCATTGGCGCGGGAACTATTGGATCAAAAGTTGACGGCGGTCTATACCGGAGAGGCGGCGCTCTATGCCGCCGAAACACCCGTTATGGCGTTGATTACGATGGAGGCCCGGAAAGCGCCCCGTGCCATTCGTGCGGCCCTGGAAGCGGGCTGTCATGTATTGGCGGAAAAGCCCGCCTGTCTTTCGGCGGAGGACTTCGAAGGGCTGGTGACGTTGGCCGAGTCGAAGAAACGGCACCTCATGCTGGCTCTGGCCAATCGCCTAAACCCGGAGATTCAAAAGGCGAAGGAGTTGGTGGAGGCGGGGGCGTTGGGCCGTGTCTACGCCCTGCAGATGAATCTGATCGATGAGCAATCTCGATTACGATCCACGGCCTATCAACAATCCTGGTTCGCCGACCGGAGTCGGGCAGGCGGAGGCCACCTGACCTGGCTCGGGATTCACGGGCTGGACTTGACCATGTATGTAACCGGCAGCACCATCCGCGACGTGGCCGGATTTGTCGGCAATATAGGCGGCGAGCCGGTGGCCATTGAAGATGGCGCTGCCCTGTCGCTCCGCTATGGTAACGGCGCGGTCGGAACCGTCCTGTCGGGCTATTTTCTTGATAGGGATTCAGGCACCTTCTTCAAGGTGTGGGGCGCAAAAGGGTGGCTCGAAATCACCTCCGAGCGCCCCCGTCAGGTCCGTTGGTTCAGTACGGCGGGCTCCGAACCCGTGTCGGAGGTTTTTGATGGCGCGGCGGACCACTCCCCTTATGGGGCCTTTGTTCGCGCCTGTGTTCGGGCCAGCCGCGGGGAGGTAGAGGCGCCCATCACCGGTCGGGAGTGCCTGCGGGTGTTGCAGGTAATCTTCGGGGCCTATGGAGCGTCGGATAGGGGGAAGACCGTCACGCTGGAGTGACGCCCAAGCTCATGTTGACGTGCGACGCAGGGCTTTCCACCAGGCGGCCTGGAGGTAGAAGATGCCACAGCTGGAGACCTGCTGGGGGTCCAGGCGGGTGATGGCATCTTCCAGGAGGGCCTGTTGCGCTTCTGGAAAGGGCTGGTGGGCCACCATAAGCTGGCCCAGTGCTGCCTCACCACTTTCCCGGATGCAATACCAGATGGTGCGATAATGCCCCTCGGAGGACAAGCCTTCACCAGTCCGCCAGTCGGTGCACAGCCGGGTCAGATCGAGGTTTTTGGCACGGGCACCGGCGGCGACGGCACGTTCGCCACATTGCATTGCGACTTTTTCGAGGGTCTGTTTCATGGAATTCTGGAGTGCCGTATCGTGTTCCAGGGACAAGAGCAATTCCAGGGAGGCCTGCATTTGGAGCAGGGCATAGGTGGGGTGTCCACCGCCTATGGTCGCCGACTGGGCGATGGCGGGCGCGATGTAGTGGCGGTACCGCTCCAAGTAGGCTGGATTCTGTGTCACATCCCAGGCGGCGGCATAAATCATGGGGAGGCGGGCGGCTTCATGGGCGTTTACTTCCCACATACGACTGATGCCCCGGGTGTCGCGGCTGCCATCGGCCCGGAGGGAATCGTAGTTGTTCTCCGGCGTCACATTGCGGGTCATTCGGTCGGCTATCGCGGAAAGCAGGGCTCCGATCTCGGTGCGGGTCTCGGGGCTACATAAGGGGCTTTTTGCGTAGAGCCAGAGTCCATGGACCGCGTGGGTGTACTGATCCCGGGAACTGTTGGGGTAAATGCTCGTGAGGTCTTCGGGGCACACGGCGCGCGCAATAAAGCCGGGCACGCCATGGGCGGTCGCACTTCGGTGGATGCCCCGGTAAACGTCGAGGGCGCGCGCGCGAAGGAATTCTTCCTGCGTCACGGCATAGCGGTCTACAATAAGAGAGAGCATGACGCCGGCAGAAATCATGCCAT
Organism: Candidatus Hydrogenedentota bacterium; assembly: GCA_030432675.1. GTDB lineage: Bacteria > Hydrogenedentota > Hydrogenedentia > Hydrogenedentales > JAEUWI01 > JAEUWI01. The sequence continues at coordinate 2,577 of JAUIMA010000121.1, forward strand.
CTTCCATGCCCGTGTCGTAGCCACACTCATTGGGGTATTGGCGCTGAACTTCTTCGGCTGTGGGAAGGTGGGCCAGGCCCTGGCCCGCCTCGTAGCTCGTCAGGTAGTCGTAAAACTGATTGGTACGGGGGAGGTAAAATCGCTCCCAGGTAACTTTCCAGAGGCCTTCCACCGTGGAGCGGACGGGGGAGTCATTGGCGGCGATGGGGAGGGCGAGGGCGGTCAGGAGCACACAGAAGGATATACGTCGCACATAGGGGGCCATGATACTACCGGGACTCCTTGAGATAACGGGGTGTTGTGGTGGTTGCGCGGTTCCATTTGATGGGTGCGGACTAGGCTTCTTCGTCAAAAGAGTCGAGGATCTGGCCGGCCGCTTGCACGTCGCCTTCTTTTTCAATTAGCCGGACACCGCCCACGATATTGAGCTGGGGCTCCATGCCGCCGCAGTCATCGCGGGAGACAATGGCCTGGATGGACTCCGATTCCAGCGCGGAACGGGCCATGCCTGCGAGGATTTCGTCTGGATAGGTACGCAACGTGACGAGTTTTTCAGTGTCCATGGGTCGCTCCTGACAGGTTCAGTGATACCAGTGCATTCCATCCTAGCAGATCAGGCCCGTTCGCCGTAGATCGCTACATCCCGCTACAAGACTGCTCCAATTCAATAATCACGCCACGTAGTTCCAGCGTGGGTACCGCGCTACAGAGGGAGGTCGAATCCAACGGGTTCCCCGTCAGCCGTAGCACGTCATTATTCTCCAGTCCCTGGTTGCGCACGAGGGGTGCGATGGAGGTGATTTGGTTCATCTGCAGGGTCAGCAGATCCAATGCCTCCAAGTCCGCCAGGACGGAGATATCGACGATGCCGTTCGAAGACAGTTGGAGTTCCCGCAAATTGACAAGACCGGCCAGGGCTTCGATGTCTTCGATAAGGCACTCGAAGAGCACGAGGGTTTCCAGGGTCGTCAGGTCACGCAGAGACTGGAGCGTGTGAATCTCGTTGGCCGCCAGGTCGAGAAAACGCAACTGGGCCAGGGGACGAAGCACATTGAGTCCATCACCGTTTCCCGCCCCGTCAATGACGTCATTTTGCGCAATGCCGGTAAAGGCGAGGGATAGCTCCCGCAAGGCCGTCAGGTGCTGAATGGTGCGAATATCCGTCAATTCAGGGTTGCGCTCCAGGTTGAGCAACTCGAGGGCGAGTAGTCCTTCCAGAGGGCGGAGATCGGTGATGCGGTTAATGCCGAGATCCAGTTCCCGGAGCGAAGTCAGACTGCGGAGGGGCTCGAGCGAAGCGACCTGATTATCACGGAGATTCAGTTTCCGCAAGCGGCTCAGCGCACTGAGGGGACTGATGTCGATAAGGGCGTTTCCGGAAAGGAAGACCTCCTCCAGATTGGTGGCACGATCCAATCCGGCGAGATTGGTGACGCCGGCGTCAGACCCGTCAAAAATGCGCAGGGTCTCCAGGTCACCGACCCGAATGCTCCCGGTGGGTTTCTGCAATGAACTCCGCAGGGCCGCATCCAGGCGTGCGTCGGGAAAGCGGATCACTTCGCGAACGGTAATCAGGTTTTCCACGAGCACGTCATCCGTGCCCCAGGGCGTCTCCACCTGGAGGCTTACCGAATAGGTGCCCCGTTTGGTGTAGGTGTGTACCGGGTGCATGGCGGTGCTGGTGTTGCCGTCACCGAAATTCCAACGCCAGGCGAGGATGGGTTGGCCACCGTCGTTACTGATGTCGCGGAAGGTCACTTCCAGGGGGAGGTCCCCCGAGGTGGTAGACGCTTCAAGCTTGGCGATGGGCAAATAAAACTGGCAGCCTGAAGACAAGGTCAACAGGCCGATCAGCACTAAACCGGATAAACGCATGGGTCAGCATTCCTCAATAACGAAAAGATCTCTGCGCGGAGTCCGGTCTCGCAGCGGTGGGAGCCGCTCCCATAGTGGACGCCGGTTCGTAGTATAGAAAATCCGGGGCGGGATGTCATCTTTGTCGGCTCAAGGCGGGGGGCGAGCGGCGAATCAGTTGACAGAAGGCGGTGGCCTTGGCACAATGAAGGACGCACCCTACCGATCGGTAGGGTCAGGGCCCTGTTCGACGGAGGAGCGCGTGCAATGGATTTTTCGGTATCAGAAGAATTGGTCATGTTGCGGGAGGCCGCGCGGAATTTTGCCGAGGAGGAAGTGGCGCCCCACGCCCAGGATTGGGAGCGAGCGGGACGTTTTCCCGATGAGATGATTGGCAAGTTGGGCGCGCAAGGTTTCATGGGAATACTGATTCCAGAGGCGTATGGCGGCGCGGGCTGTAATTATCAGGCCTTCGCAACCATCCTGGAAGAACTGGCTCGCCACGACGGCGGCTTGGCGCTCGCGGTGGAGGCACACAACGGGTTGGCCTGCCAGCACATTCTCATCGCGGGCACCGAAGCGCAGAAACAGCGCTACCTTCCCCCCCTGGCCGCCGGTGAACAGATCGGAAGTTGGTGCCTGACCGAGCCTGACTCGGGGTCTGATGCGATAGCCATGGGGTGCACGGCCACCCGTGATGGGGACGGGTGGGTCTTGAATGGAACCAAACAATTTATCACCAATGGGGATCGGGCGGGCACCTATGTGGTGATGGCGGTGACGGATCCGGACGCATCGCCCCGTGGCATTACGGTGTTTGTGGTGGAGCGAAACACGCCGGGACTTAGCTTCGGCAAGCCCGAGGAAAAGCTGGGTATGCGCTCTTCGGACACGGTGGCGGTCATCCTTGATGGGGTGCGCGTGCCCGATTCGCAGCGCCTGGGTGCCGTACACGGGGGCTTCAATGACGTGAAAAAGGTGTTGGAGCACGGCCGGGTTATGATTTCGGCCTTGTCCCTGGGCTTCGCACGGGGCGCTCTCGAGGAGGCGGGCCGGTATGCGCGTGAGCGAAAAGCATTCGGCAAGACGCTACATCGTTTCCAGTCGATTCAAAACAAATTGGCCGACATGGCGACCGACGTTGAAGCGGGGCGCCTCCTCCTTTACCACGCAGCCTACCTGTTGGATCAAGGGCAGTGCAGTGTCCAAAAGGCCGCCATGACGAAGCTCTTCACATCGGAAATGGCCACGCGGGCCTGTATGGACGCTATCCAAATTCTGGGTGGCTACGGTTATCTGCGGGATTACAACGTGGAGCGCTATATGCGCGATGCGAAATTGTGTGAGATTGGCGAAGGAACAAGCGAAGTGATGCGGATTCTTATCGCCAAGGAGGTGGGGGCATGATGTATCCGCCAATAGCGACCAGGAGCGATAGATGAGCAAAGCGGCACCCACCCTGCGGGAAATGACCGAGGCGATTACGTTAGAGGAAGCCCGGATACGGGAGGGGGGTGGCCCCCGGGGGAAGCAACGCCAACACGGCCTTGGGCGACTCCTGGCCCGAGAACGTATTGACCGCCTGCTGGATGGCCCGGACGAGTTTTTGGAATTGGGACTATGGGCCGCTTACGAGATGTATCCGGAGGCGGGAGACATTGCCGCGGCCGGTGTGGTGGCCGGAATCGGCCTCATTCACAAGCGCCCGTGCATGGTAATCGCCAACGATGCCACGGTAAAGGCGGGGGCGTTTTTTCCCCAGACCTGCAAGAAACTATTACGGGCCCAGCGTATTGCTGCGGAGAACGGCCTGCCGATCATCTATCTGGTCGATTCTTCCGGGGTCTATCTGCCCATGCAAGACGAGATTTTTCCTGATGAAGATGATTTCGGCCGTATCTTCCGTAACAATGCCGTGCTCTCAGCCGAAGGCATCCCGCAATACGCGGCCATCATGGGGAACTGTATCGCCGGTGGCGCCTATCTACCGGTGTTGTGTGACAAAATCCTGATGACCGAGGGCAGCGGCTTGTATCTGGCCGGGCCCGCCCTCGTAAAGGCGGCTATTGGCCAGGAGACCGACCCGGAAGAGCTGGGGGGAGCCACCATGCACGCGGAAATCAGCGGTACGGTGGATTTTAAGGAGCCGGATGACGAGGCCTGTCTCGCCCGAATACGCAACCTGGTCGCACTCCTACCCGAGGAACGCTGGGCCTGGCGGGACCACGGCGATGGCCATGTGGCGGCGGCGGATGGAGAAGGGGTCTATGACCTGGTCGATCCCCGTGGCCGAAAAGAATACGACGGACGGGAACTGATTGCCACATTGGTCGATAAGGGCTCGGAAAACGAATACAAGGCCGACTACGGAAAAACGCTTATCACCACCTATGCGAAAATCGGGGGCTTCCCCGTCGGCATTGTGGCCAATCAGCGCAAGCGTTGTGAAACGGCGGCCGGAGAGGTTCAGATTGGTGGCGTTATCTATGCCGATAGTGCCGACAAGGCTGCCCGATTCGTCCTGGATTGCAACCACACGGGCATTCCGATTCTGTTCCTTCAAGATGTGGTGGGTTTCATGGTGGGACGGGATTCGGAGCAGGCAGGAGTGATTCGAAGTGGGGCGAAGCTGGTCAACGCCCTCAGCAATGCGGTGGTCCCGAAAATAACCGTGGTGGTCGGGGGTAGCTTTGGGGCGGGGAACTATGCCTTGTGTGGCAAGGCCTACGATCCACGTTTCATCTTTGCGTGGCCCAATGCCCAATATGCCGTGATGGGAGCGGCCCAGGCATCCAGCGTGATTTTCAATATCAATAAGCGGACGGCCGAGGCGCGGGCGGCCGCATCGGGCGAGGCGCTGGATAGTGATGCCCTGGAGGTGCTCCGCAAGGAGGTGCACGAGGGGTACACCCGCAAGACTGACATTCGCTACGGTGCTGCCCGGGGCTGGGTAGACGGTATCATCGCCCCTCACGAGACCCGGGAGACCTTGATTACCTGTTTGGGGCTTGTTGCGCGGGAGCGGCCGGTAAGTCACTTCAAGACCGGGGTCATCCAGACCTGAGCGGGGCGCCTGCTATCGAAGGTGCTGGGTAGCTCACAGATATCTCACACGGCACCAATTAGATTCGTACAGGGATCCGCTACCCTGTGTCGAAATGGGTGTGTTGTGCTCCCTGTGTAGGTGGGTAAGCTAGTATTTCTATAATAGGTAATATTTCAAGTGTATCGGATTCTTGACATTCTTGAAAATGCAAACTACCTATTGCAAAAAACTACTATGCTGTGCATACTGAAGTGTCTCTGGCCGAGAGCAGGCAGGGGCGGGTGTGTTGTCTCGTCGACCTGAAGATACACCCGAGTGCATCCACTAAACGAACTAAAACTGGATTGGAAAGAACTGTGAGTAAAAAAGGCTTCACCCTCATTGAGCTGTTGGTGGTCATCGCGATCATCGGAATCCTGGCGGCCATTTTGCTGCCTGCACTGGCCCGAGCCCGCGAAGCGGCGCGTCGCGCCAGCTGTGCGAACAATCTGAAGCAGTGGGGCATCATTCTGAAGATGTATGCCAACGAATCCGCCGGGGAATACTTCCCCAACATGCAGGCTTCCTCTGCGGCCGAAACGCCCAGCGGCCAGCCCAACCGCGCCATGATGCCGGATGTACAAAAGACCTACCCGGAATACATCAGTGATGTGGCGCTCTACATTTGCCCGTCGGACGCTGATCCGGCGCCCATGTACAACCAAGATGGTTCTTCGATCTTCAGCAACATGGCTCCTGGTGTCAATGACTACGCCTATGAAAAGTCTGACAACACCTACAGCTATCAGGCTTGGGTCATGGACCAGTGCAATGACGATGATCCGTCTGCCCCGGCGGTGAAGTTCCGTTACCTCCAGCCTGCAGGCGGCCCTTCCGAGAGCCTTTACACCGGCCCGGGTTCTGCTACGGCCCTCCAGCCCATCCAGTATCAGGAAGTCTACCTCCGTGTCTTTGACTACTGGTATGGCGGAACGTTTGCACCCAGTGGTTACGGCGGTGCCGGCCCGAAGGTCGACACGAGCTGGAAGAATCAGGACATTGGCGTCGCGGCCGGTGCCGGTAACGGTGGTGGCGACACGGTGTTGCGCATGCGTGAAGGTATCGAACGATTCCTCATCACCGATATCAACAACGCTGCGGGTTCTGCCAAGGCGCAGAGCGAAATCTTCGTGATGTATGACCTGCTCAATATCGACGCCTCCGGCTTCAACCACGTTCCTGGTGGTGCCAATGTGCTCTACATGGATGGACACGTGGAATTCCTGAAGTACGGTGGTGAAGCGCCCCTCAACATCAACATGGCGTGGGCTGCTACGGGAACCAACGGCGTTAACTAAGACCGTGTAATACTCCCTCGGGCTGCGTCGACAATGCGTTGACGCAGCCCGTTTCATATATACAACGGAGGAATGATTCCATGATTCGAAACAAGATGTTTCAATTCGGCCTTTTGTGCCTGGGTGGGCTGGCAGGCCTTCCCACCGCCCGTGTGGCAGCGGAAGAGCCGTGGCGTTTCGTCGCTTTCGGTGATAGCCGTGGTGGTAGTGAAGGCAGCGGCGTGAATACGCCCATTCTTTCCAAGCTCGTCACGGCAGTATTGGCGGAAAAGCCCGCGTTTGTCGTATTTCCGGGCGACCTGATCTACGGCCATGCCGACCGCAAAGGCTTGGGCGACGAAGGGGCACTGAAGAGAATGGAGGAGGAGCTTTTGCTCTGGCGCAAGACGATGGAGCCCCTGTATAAGGCCGATATCATGGTTTACCCGGTGCGTGGCAACCATGAAACGACCCAGCGTAATCCCGATCACTCGGGCCACCCCGACCACCGCCCCATCTGGCCTCGCACCAAGGAAACCTGGGACGCCGTGTTGTCTGGCCCCTATGCGCTTCCGCAGAACGGGCCTGACACGGAAAAGAATGTAACCTTCTCCATTACACACCGGAACGCTTTTATTCTGGGCGTAGATCTCTATACCTACACGACACCGGGTGCAAGGCCCAATGCGGACGGGAGTATTCCCAAGGGCGTATTACACCAGGCCAACCAGCCCTGGGTGGAGGCCCAATTGGCGGCGAATAACAAGCCCCACGTATTCTCCTTCGCCCACGAGCCGGCCTTTAAAGTCGATCATCGGGATTGCATGCATGGGGACGACACCTGGGGCAATGACCTGTCCAAAGAGCGGGACTTGTTTTGGAACAGCCTTCGCGGGGCCGGTTCCCGCGTCTTTTTCGCGGGGCATGATCATGGCTTCGCCCACGCACGTATCGATGACGGCGATGGCAACGAAAACAATGATATTCACCAGCTGGTCGTCGGTACGGCGGGCGCGGGCAAGAATGTGTCCGCCAAGTATGACGGCTACAATGGTGCTTTCAATCCGATTGGGATTGCGGAAGGCCACGTGTATGGCTTTGTGGTTGTCGATATCGATGGTCCGGATGTGAAACTTACCTTCCATAAAATGGTGGATGAAGAAACACCTGCCTATGAAAAGGAAGTTATTTTGGAGTACACCGTGAAGTAGGCAATCTACGCGTAATTTTTCCTGTGAGCGGGTCTGGGTAAACTCCAGGCCCGCTTTGTTAGTATGATGTTCAGTGAGTTCGCGTTGGTGTGGCACGGTGGGTGCCATCGAGGCGACTGGGAAGATTGAATCCGAGGACAAGGGTCATGGCACGCAGCATTCGTATCGGGAACGCACAGGGCTTCTGGGGGGATAGTGTGGATGCGCCTGCTCGCCTCTTGCAGCAGCAGCCCGATCTGGATTATCTGACGCTGGACTATCTGGCGGAGGTCTCGCTGAGCATTCTGGCGCGACAGCAGTCACGGGATGCCCATCTTGGCTATGCGCGCGACTTTCTCGCGGTGGTGGCGCAAGTTATTCCCCTTTGGAAGTCGGGCCATCAAACTCGTATCGTTTGCAATGCGGGGGGACTCAACCCCCTGGCCTGTGCCGAAGCCTGTGCGGCGTTGTTACGCGAGGCTGGTGTGGACAAACGGATCGGCGTCGTTACGGGCGACGACGTGTTGGCTAAGCTTAAGGGGGATGGAAGCTGCCCCAACTTCTCCAATTGGGAAACCGGGGCTCCGGTCTCAACGGTGCTGGATTCGCTGGTGACTGCCAATGCCTATATTGGCGCGGCACCCGTCGCCGAAGCGCTGGGCCAGGGGGCAGACCTGGTCGTTACCGGGCGGGTGGCCGACCCGAGCCTGGCCGTGGGCATCGCCCAGCATGAATTCGGTTGGGCGTCGAATGACTACCACCGGCTGGCGGCGGCCACCATCGGGGGTCACCTCCTGGAGTGTGGCACCCAGGTGTGCGGGGGGATTTCCACGGGATGGTTGGACCTGGCCGACCCCGCGCAGATGGGATTTCCTGTCATTGAGTTGGGGGAAGATGGGGGCCTCGTGGTGACCAAGCCCGCCAACACGGGCGGGGCGGTGACGGAGTGGACCGTGAAGGAGCAATTACTCTATGAAATTGGCGACCCCAAGAATTACCTCAGTCCTGATTGTCGGGTAGATTTCACCACCCTTACCGTCGAAGACCAGGGCAATGACCGGGTGGCGGTTTCCGGCGCGGCAGGCAGCGCACCGACGGAGACCTATAAGGTAAGCGCCACCCACCGGGATGGCTACTGGGCTCACGGCACCCTGACGATTTTCGGTCGCGATGCGGTCGCCAAGGCGCAGCGGTGCGGTGAGATTATATTTGAACGGCTCCGCCAGGCGGGCTATGACTATCCCCGAAAGAATATTGAATGCCTCGGGAGTAACGCCATCGCGCCGGGGGTATTGCCGCCGAGGGATAGTGGCGAGATCGTGCTTCGTGTAAGTGTGGCCCACGAAGACAAAGAAGCGGTGGAGCGCTTTGCCAAGGAAATCGCGCCCCTGGTCACCAGTGGTCCCCAGGGCACCACGGGCTATGCTGGAGGACGTCCACGGGCCACCCCGGTCTTTGGCTACTGGCCCTGTCTTATTAAGCGGGACCGTGTAACCGTGAAGGTAAACGTTTTATGAAGCTCTATGAGATGGCCAATGCACGCAGTGGGGACAAAGGCCGGGGTGCCAATATCGGGGTGCTTGCCCATTCCGATAAGGACTATCATTTTCTGGTGGAGCACCTGACGGCGGCGCGCGTTCAGGATTACTTTGCGGCGATGAATCCCGGTGACGTAGTGCGCTATGAGTTGCCCAATCTGAATGCGCTCAACTTCGTGCTGCCGACCATACTCGATGGGGGAGGCAGCCGGAGCTTGCGCGTGGATGCCCAGGGAAAAGCGCTGGGCCAGGTGCTGCTCGAGATGGAGATGTAGGGTGTTCGTTTTCGAGTTTGAACCTTTGGCGGGTGCTAAGCCCCTTATTTTATAGGGGTTTCGTGGTATAATCCCTCTTGTTGCGAAGCGGTGTGCAGTCTGGGGTAACAAGAGGAGTATGTGTATGTTTCGAATCGTTGCGAGTTTTTCCACAGTGGTTGTTCTGGTCGCGCTGATTGGCCTGTCGGGCTGTCCGCAAACCACGCCTACACCGGCAGGAGAAGGGAAGGCGATCACCCTCATAACGGCGGGTGGAAATGAAAAAATGGGTGGTGGTCCCGTTGACCTGAGTGAAATATTGAGTCTCGAATTGACGGTCACGGAAATCAATCTCGACTATGCGGGAAATTCCGCAGGTGAGGGGGAAGGTGAAGGAGAAGGGGAGTCAGAAGATGACACCTTCGACGGGGATACCGTCACCGTTTTCTCGGGTAATCTCGAAATCGACCTGCTGAACCTGACCGATATATCGGAAATTTTGTCGGAATCAGATGTGCCCGCCGGGCGGTACACCAAAGTGCGGATCAGTATCGCCAATCCCCGACTGGTGTTGGCCAGTGATCCGGATACCGTCATTACCGATGTGCACTTGACGGCCAATAACCGGCTCTTCGTTTCGCAGTCCTTTGAGGTGCCAGAAGGGCAAACGAGCCTTATTGTCCTCGACTTGGGCAGTATCGCACTGCGCGCACAGGGCAATGGCGGGTTTACCCTTACGCCCCAATTGCGGGTGGATATTTCCATCACCAATGCGGAGGCCACGGTGATGGGGACGATTACGGCACTGAATACCGATACCAATATGCTGACGCTCGCATTGGAAGAGGGGAGCATAGATATCGTCTATAGCGATACCACGCCCATCGCGTTGCCCGGTGATCCCGTAGATGCACCTTCGGGCATGGAAAGCGACCTGGTGATCGGTCAGACGATTTCTGTCTTTGGCACGTTGATGGTGGACGGTTCCATGTCCGGTGAATCAATACTCATCATGGACATGGTCGGCGGTGAAGGTGAAGGCGAAGGTGAAGGCGAAGGCGAAGGTGAAGGCGAAGGCGAAGGAGAAGGAGAAGGAGAAGGAGAAGGAGAAGGAGAAGGAGAAGGAGAAGGAGAAGGCGAAGGTGAAGGTGAAGGTGAAGGTGAAGGCGAAGGCGAAGGCGAAGGCGAAGGCGAAGGCGAAGGCGAAGGCGAAGGCGAAGGCGAGGG